>JAOUFP010000300.1 GCA_029858145.1 Nitrospirota bacterium
GCCTTCCATCAGCGCAAGATACTCTTCGAGGGCCCTCAGGTAGCCTTCTTCCATGACCCTATGCCGTTCTTGTGCCTTTGCACCAAGGCTCTTGACTTCTTCCCGTCGTAATCTGAACCTTTCCTGCATCAATGCATTCGTGATATTTACGCTCTTTGCGACTTCTTTCAGCTTGATTATTTCATTGTCGAGGGGCAGAGAATCCTTCAGCTTTTTCTCGGCCCGATTAATAACAGCCCTGCTCTGAATAAGGGACTGCTGGAGTTCTTTCTCAAGGTCAGGCTCAAAGGCATATGCTACGAAAGGAAGATTTAAGGAGAGTAGAAGAAGTACAATGGATAAGACGGCAAGGCTGATTATTGATCCCCGACAGCCTCGTTCCAATTGCCCTCCCCAAGTCGAGTTAACATTCTAATCTTTATCTCATCTGCTGCACGCCGCTAACAGCGTATTCAATGCACGTCATACAGTGCTGTTTTATAACGACCCGTCGCGTAAGTATTACAGATTCAAAAAAAACATGTCAACAAGAACTTTTGATTACTGTAGAGAACACATAAACTGTCGGTAACTGTAGCACATAAACTGTCCGGTTATGATTGGATGGCAAGGGGGGCCATTCATGAAGAGGACGGAGATACTGCAGGAGGTACGGAAGATGAGATTTGAAGAAGTATGCGCAGACTGTAATCGGGGGAGATTGACCTAAAAAGAGGCGCAATGAATACCTATTCTTCTCCATGCGCACGTCTACTGCACTAAGTATTATTAAATTGTTACGCGAGGTATTATCAGATATTTTAACCCCACACAGCAGGTGCCTCTGCTCATCTGAGTGGTGTTAACAGGAATTTATGGTAGGCCCGGGCGGTTTCGAACCGCCGACCTCTACCGTGTCAAGGTAGCGCTCTCCCCCTGAGCTACGAGCCTATACAGTGAATCACTGACGTAGGATATTGATTTAACACAAAAAAACACGTTTTTGTCAAGCAAACTGACGAAACATCAGTAAATTCAGGCATTGACAGGATAAACAGACCCTTATTGTCTGCCTGACAGCAGTCCGGCCAATCTTTTTTCCTTTTCGGAGTATTCATCCGGCACGGAAGGCTCATGAAGAGTTCGGTTGAAATGATCAATCCCGTCTGCGAGTCTTCCTTCATGCACGGAAATCCTCCGGATATTATAAAGGGGCTGTCCCTCTTCGTTTCCGCCGCCATAGGCCGACAGGACTCTCTCAATCGAAAGGGCCCGTGCGGCTGCTATGGTCCTTTCATCATAATCCTTGAAGAGCCTTCCGAAAGGAATGCTGAACATCGGAACATTATCCGCTATCCTGCTCCGGTAGTATTCCAGGCTGCCCGCTATCTCGTCATGAATCTCCTCATTGCCCAGGCATTTAAGGACCGGATGTGTCCGTGTATGGATTCCGAAACCGACCAACGGGTTTTTCTTCAACCTTTCGATATCCTCAAGGGAGAGGAAAAGGTCCTTCTCCTGCCCTCTGTACTCATCTTCAGAAATGACATAAGAAAGCAGTTTTTCCATGATACGGCGGTTCTTTTCTGTG
Source organism: Nitrospirota bacterium (assembly GCA_029858145.1). Classification (GTDB taxonomy): domain Bacteria; phylum Nitrospirota; class Thermodesulfovibrionia; order Thermodesulfovibrionales; family UBA6898; genus JAOUFP01. The sequence goes on from JAOUFP010000300.1 coordinate 1,571, forward strand.
TCATAATGATTTCGTGAAAAAGAGATTATTGTATCCCTCCCGATATCCGCATTGTATTCATCACTAATGAAACCGGCAAGCTCTCCGCCAAACCCTTTATGGATGCAGAAGTTGTAAAGGTACCTCCAGTATATTGCTGCATCTCCGATGCAACCGGTGATGAGAAAACAGGAGGATGGAACATTAAAGGCCTCCATGACCGGCACGGCATGTACGGCATAGGACTTGGGGCCATCATCAAAGGTGAGTGCGAGGAGGCGGTCCTTCGGTTTTTTCCCGCCGGAAATATGCCTGACGACCTCATCGAGCGCCACGATATCGAACTCCTTCTTCAACCTGGCGATGAGCGTTTCGAAGAGCTCAGGTCGTATGTTCCCTAGGTCCTTCAGTGAAAACAGGTCGCGGTCATCAATGGAATGAAACAGCAGAACAGAATAATTGCTCATCGGAATATTACCGGAGGGACGTAACCGAAGAGTTTTACCTTGGAGTCGCGCTCCTGCCGCCGGGAGAGATATTCTCCAAGAATGCCTTCTTCAAGGTTTTTTATGCAGGCCTGTGCTGCCTCAAAATTAAAATCCCTCATCCGATAGAGCCTTCCTGTTTTGCCCGGCTGCCGATAAGATGCAACAATTCCCCGAACGCTGATCTCTTCTATCGCCTTCACCGCCAGTTCGATCCCCTCGGCAATGACCTTCAGGAATATGGCATTCAGGTCATCATCCTTCCGCAGGACCGGCTTTGTCTGGAAGATGATATCGCCGGTATCTATGCCCGCGTTTATGTGGTGCACGGTAACCCCGATATATTCAGGTTCCCTGTTGACGATCGGCCATCCGTAACTCCATGTCCCGCGGTAGTAAGGAGAAAGGCCTGAATGGATATTGATCATCGCAACAGAAGGAAGGGAGATCATCTCCGGCTTTATCACGCTGCTCCCCAGCACCGCTATGATATCGGGATTAAAAGAAGTGATATACCTTCGAAGATCGGGACTGTTTATCTCGCCGCACCTGATATTCAGATACTTCGTGCCCGGTTTCTCGACCACAACGTCAAAGTGCGCCCTGAGATACTCTTTGAGCATCGGATGGTACCTGAACCCCGCGGAATAACTCTCATGAAACTTCTTCAGGAACCTCTCTCCATGAATCAGCCCCGCCGCGTCCTTTCTGAAAATACTCCTCAGCGCCGAAAGCACCGTGCCCTTCTTCGGCGATTCAGGATAACCCTCGCGAACCACGCATGCAACCTCGAATCTCTCCTGGAGACGGTTTACAAAACTTGCATGATGAAATCCGGTGCGGGTGAATATGACTGTCTTCACCGGTCTAAAAAAGCCTCACGTCTACGGTCTCTCCCGCTTCAATTCCGTTTCTGTGCAGCGGTATCACGATAGTCCCGTCCGCCTTCACAAGGGTCGAAATCAACCCAGACTTGCCAAGGACGGGGACCGCCCAGAGTTCCCCTTCCCTTTCCTCGATCATCACCCTTACATGCTCTTCCCTTCCCTGTGAAGATGAGATGTTTTTCGAGATTTTTACGCTCACCGTCTTTTTGTCCAATTGCGGCCGCTTTTCCCAGAGGCCCGAAAGTCTCTGCAGCACGGGGCTGATAAAAAGCTCGAAGCAGATGCTGACAGCGGCCGGGTGACCCGGCAGCCCGAATACCGGGATGCCCTTGATGACCCCCCCGATCATGGGCTTTCCCGGCTTGAGAGAAAGTCCGTGGAAGAGCACGCCCGGTGATCCGATATCATTGATTATGCGCGCCACCATGTCCTTTGTCCCGACAGAAGTCCCGCCGGAAAGAACAATCGCGTCGGAATCGGTCAAGGCTGTCTCTATCACATCTCTTATGGTTTTATACTCATCTGAAAAGATGCCTTTCCTTAGCGGGATACCTCCTGCCTCTGAAACCATTCCCGAAATGACATAGGAATTTATATCCCTGACCTTTCCGGGCCCGGGATAAACATTCGCCGGAACAATCTCATCGCCCGTCGATATAATGGAGACCACCGGTCTTTTGAAGACCGCCATGTCAGTTACGCCGATACCCGCACAGGCGCCGATGTCCTGCGGTCGCAGCCTGTGCCCGGCACGGATGACGGTTTCGCCTTTTTTGACATCCTCCCCCGCCTGGATCACATTTTCACCGGGAGCGACAGGCTTAAGGACTTCTATCGTCTGTTCATCGATTATCTGGACATGTTCGAACATAACCACCGCGTCCGCGCTTTCAGGAAGCATGCCCCCTGTCGGGATCTTGCTGGCACTGCCGGAAGGCAGCAGGAAATCAGCCTCCCGGGACATCAGGATCTCCTGAAAAAGATTGAGATATGCCGGCATCGTCTCTGTTGCCCCGAAGGTGTCTTCTGCACTGACAGCGTATCCGTCGACAGTGGACCGGGCAAAGGAAGGAAGATCTTCCCGGGAGATAACATCCCGCGCAGAGACCATCCCGAGCGCTTCATTGATATTCATATTCACTTCCTGAGGCTTGCCGGCGCGCAGATTTTCGATCAGCAGACTGAGAGCTGTTTTGCCATCGATCACGTTTTCTCTTCCGAGCATGTCTTTCATGTTGTCCTATTATACCCAATTTCCCCGCGCAGTACCGATCGCCTGAGAACG
>JAOUFP010000008.1 GCA_029858145.1 Nitrospirota bacterium
CTACAAATTCAAAATAAAGTCAGCAGGCTGCGCTTGTGACTGCGTCGCATCGATAGCACGTGCCGACATGTCCATCATCGGTACCTGGAAGGGTGACATCAAGATAGACCAGGCCGAGGTCCAGAACTATGCCAAGAGCGGCATGGACATCAACGCAGAGATCGTAGGCATGTGCCCTACCCAGTGCATAAGCTATGACGGCAAGGCACTCACGATAAACAACTCTGAATGCAACAGGTGCATGCACTGTATAGCGAAGATGACGAAGGCCCTGAGGCCTAGCGGTGAAAGGGGAGCGACCATCTGTATCGGAAGTAAGGCCCCGATCGTTGTCGGCTCACTGCTTTCCTGGGTTATTGTTCCGTTCATCAAGGTTGAGGAGCCGTATACCGAACTCAAAGAGCTTATCAGAAATATCTGGGATTGGTGGGATGAGAATGCGAAGCCGAGAGAGAGAATCGGTGAGGTCATCGAAATGAAAGGCATGAGGTCCTTCCTCGAGGCTATCGGCGTACCGCCTATGCCGCAGCAGATCAAGGAGCCGAGGAAAGATCCGTTCATGTTCTATACGGAGGCTGACATTGCTTCATACAAGGCAAAGGAAGCTGAAGAAAAGAAGACGGGAAAATACAAATTCTAATTTAAATTATCTCAGATAAGGAGGAACTTTAAGATGGCATTACCACAGAGAAAAACAGATATCGGCCCCCCCCATTTTGAGCAGTTTCTGCCGCCGGTAATCAAGAAGAACTACGGCAAATGGAAATACCACGATATTATCACACCGGGCACTATGGTGCATGTGGCTGAGAGCGGAGACAAGCTCTGGACAGTAAGGGTTGCATCTCCAAGATTGCTGTCAACAGATACCATCCGCGAGCATTGCGATGTCGCGGATAAATACTGTGACGGGTATTTCCGTTATACCACGAGGAACAACGTCGAGTTTCTCGTGTCTGACGAGAGCAAACTCGATCCGCTCAAGAAGGATCTTACTGCCCGCGGTTTCAAGATGGGCGGCATCGGCAATGGTATCACGAACGTTGTCCATACCCAGGGATGGGTACACTGCCACAGCGCATGTACCGACGCATCCGGTCTCGTGAAAGCCATGATGGATGAACTCTTTGAGTACTTTGAATCAAAAAGGCTTCCGGCCAAGGTCAGGCTTGCGGTCGCCTGCTGCGTTAATATGTGCGGTGCAGTGCATTGCTCAGATATCGCAGTCGTTGCAGTTCACACCAAGGTCCCCGTAATAAACCACGAAAATTTCAAGAACATGTGCGAATTGCCTACGGTCATCGGATCCTGTCCGACCCGTGCGATCAGCCCTGATCCTGCGCAGAAGAGCGTCAAGATCAATCCTGAAAAATGCATGTACTGCGGGAACTGCTTCACCGTATGTCCTCCGATCAGCATCAAGGACCCTGAAAGAGACGGCGTCGCGATTGTTGTCGGCGGAAAGATCAGCAGCTTAAGGACGAGCCCCAAGTTCTCCAAGCTCGTTATTCCTTACATCTCGAATGAGCCGCCTAGATGGCCTAAGGTCGTTGCGGCAATAAAACATATTGTTGAGGTCTATGGAGCAAATGCCCGGAAGCATGAGAGAATGGGTGAATGGATCGAAAGGATCGGATGGGAAAGGTTCTTCTCACTTACCGGTATCGATTTCACTTTCCAGTCCATCGATGACTTCACATTCATGAGAGATACCATGAGGACTTCCGCAGCATTTAAGTGGTAATTCGGTAGGGATTTAAGAAAGATAAGGGCAGTTCCGAATATCGGGACTGCCCCCTTATAAATCGCAGAAAAATGAATCACGGGGGTAAGGTATATGGAAACAGCTGAACTTCAGGACAAAATATTTGCCTTCGTACTGGCAGCAAAAGGCAAAAAGAAACTGAAAGAAAAGGATATCATCAAAGGTGTCAATGCCGAAACCGGTGTCGAAATGGATGCGGTTAAGAAGGCCATGAGAAGTATGATCGATGTGGGAAGACTTATGTATTCCTATGGCGGCGGTGCCAGTTCCGTAGAGATTCCGAGCGATGAGTATCTGCGGGAGAAAGGTCTCTTAAAGTAGGCCATTCCGCGTAGACTTTTCCAGGTGCAAAAAATGGACAGAGGGGGCATACCCCTCTGTTTGCTTTTCAGCCGCAGATCTTGTCCATGAGCTGAAATCCCCTTGCGCCCAGGATTTTAAAGAGCGGACGGCCGAAGGCAAAAAGTTCCTCCCCAAGAGAAAGTCCGAATTGGGCAACAGCCTGTGATCTGAGCGTAAGGTCACGCTGTGCCAGAGCGGTGATTTTGTCAAGCAGTGCAGCATTGTCTTTTTTCTTAACAAAGGCTGAAATAAGCCCTTCTGCCTTCTCCATGGAACATTCCTTTTCATGTATCTTAATAAAGGGTAAAAGTGGATCATCCTTGCTGATAATGTCAAAGCGGTCAAGAGTGTTTTGTCCTATGACAGACAGGAGCCCTGCGGTGTCCCAGCATTTGAGGAGACGGCATTCCAAAGGCCGATAGGCGTAAACAATGCAGGCGGATTTTTTTTCATCGAAAAAGCAGCAATCCCAACCCTTTCTTTTCCCTGCAAGCTTGACAATTTCCTTTTGAACGGGTTCAAGCCTGCTGCTGAGAGGAGAAAACGCCAATTCCCCTTTTCGTAGGGTTATCAGAGCCTCGCGATCTATATGGCCTGCAAGGATAATTTTAATATCTTCCTTGTGCAGGGCAGGGCCGCCCTTCCGGCAGCATGTTCCGCATCTCATGCAATTCGTTGCGGCATGAGAAGGGGAATTGTGAATGGCCTTTTGTCTTTTTACGGTTTTCCTTGAGCTCATGATTTTTCAGTAACTGGAATTAAAAATGACTGCAGCACTATTTTAAGGCATTTGCCTGGAAGAGTCCAATTTCCGGTGCTGCTGCCTGATATCTCCAACGCATGAGGCGGGCGTAAACGGGAGATGCTTCTTGCTACAACTGGGACTGGATTGCGCTGCTCTTACTGCTGTCATGGTCCGCTATTTATGGATTATGCTTTAACTTGCATCCGGTGCTCGGCTATAATTACCTAAAGCGTTTGTGAAAAAGGAGAAGTAATGAAGTCGAGATATCCAAGGCTCATAATCGCCGGGCTAAAAGGCGGCGCAGGGAAGACAACCGTTTCCCTCGGACTCATATCAGCGTGGTCCGAAAGTGGGCTGTCAGTCGTTCCCTACAAGAAAGGGCCGGATTATATCGACGCGGGATGGCTTTCCTCGGCGGCTGAAAGACCCTGTTATAATCTGGACCCTTTTTTAATTCGAAAAGAAAAAATACTGGACTCATTCATTGGGCATTTCGGCAATGCCGATTGTGCTGTCATAGAAGGCAACAGGGGTCTCTATGACGGCATGGACGCCGCAGGGACTTACAGTACTGCAGAACTCGCAAAGATGCTCAAGGCCCCTGTGCTTCTTGTTCTTGACTGCACAAAGGTGACGAGAACGGCCGCTGCTATCCTTATGGGGATGCAGAAGTTTGACAAGAAGGTCGATCTGAAAGGGGTTGTCCTGAATCAGATTGCAGGTGCCAGGCATGAAAAGGTTATCAGGGAGTCGATAGAGAAGTACTGCAAAATACCTGTTCTTGGTGCAATACCGAAGCTGGGGAAAGATTTTCTGTCAGAGAGACATATGGGGCTGACCCCCTTCCAGGAACATCCCGGGGTGAAAGAGGCATTGAAAGCAGCCAGAGAGATTATCGCGGAATATCTCGACCTTGACGGAATTCTGAAAATTGCACGAGGAGCAAAGTCATTTGATAGCGGTCGGGAGGGGAAAGCCGGGAAACAGCGAGAGCCGGCCTTAGGGCGGCAGATGTCATCTGTCAGGGTGGGAATTATCAGGGATTCCGCCTTTCAGTTTTATTATCCCGAGAACTTTGAGGAACTGGAGAAAAGAGGCGCCGAACTGGTGGAGATCAGCGCGATGAAGGAGAAAAAACTTCCCGATATAGATGCCCTTTATATCGGTGGAGGTTTTCCTGAAACAAATGCGATTTCGCTTGCAAGGAATACCTCTTTTAAAAGATCGCTCCGCAGGGCGGTGGAAGAAGGTCTCCCCGTATATGCAGAGTGCGGCGGGTTGATGTATCTCGGGGAGGCCCTTCGTCTGGGCGGGAAAAAATATTCCATGGCCGGGATATTCCCGATCGAATTTTGCCTGGAAAAAAAGCCGCAGGCCCATGGCTATACGATTGTCGAAACTGCTGCTGCAAGTCCCTATTATCCGGAGGGTATTTTACTGAAAGGGCATGAATTCCATTATTCGAGAGTTATCAGCAATGAACGGGCAGGGCTTTCCTTTTCATTCCGGATGAAACGGGGGCACGGGATTATAGATAAAAAAGACGGATTATGTTATAAAAACGTATTGGCAACCTATACCCATCTTCATGCCCTGGGGGCCCCTGAATGGGCAGACGGTCTTATAAAACAGGCCCGCTCGTACAAGGAAAGGTTTTTAAGGTGCTGAAGAAAGATCTGCTTTCTTTATTGGGACAACAGAGATATGATGAGATTACAAAGAAAGCACGGGAAAATGTCAAGGGGATTTTCAGGCTGCTTATCAGTGTCGCCTATGACAAGAGCGATATTTTATGCTGGAGGGCGATAGAAGCGACAGGGATCGTTGCCGGAGAAATAGCGCAGTCGAGTCCTGATGTGGTAAGGAACCTGGCACAGAGGCTTCTCTGGATGATGCGCGATGAGTCGGGAAACAACCCCTGGAGCGCGCCGGAGATGCTCGGGGAGATCGTCAGAAACAGTCCCGATGCGTTTGCTGACATTGCTCCGGTCATCGCGTCGTTTCACGATGAGCTGATGCTGCGGCGCGGGGTTCTCCGGGCAATCTTCAGGATCGGTGAAGTACGTCCGGATCTGATAGATATTTCCGGCGAATTCATAATGCCTTATCTGCGTGATGAAGACCCCGTGGTGCGGGCGTATTCTCTGTTGATAGCAGGAGCGTATAATTTAGGTGAAACCCTCGCCTTCATATCAGCCCTGAAGGACGACGGTGGTGCTGTTACGCTTTACAGCGGTGGAGATTTTTTCTCCACGAGCGTGGGCCGGATAGCAGGAAAGATTTATGAAGGTTTATCCGGGAAGGAGTGTTAAATGAGAGGAAACGGCGAGAGCAGTATGTTGCGCTGTCCATTTTGCGATAATCCGATTGAAGACCCCCAGGAGATAATGAGCCGTTTCGGCAACACCTTCAGCGGGGGCAGGTGCGCGTGCGGCGCAGTGTATGTTTATGACAGGTCCGGCCACAATATGGGAGATGCGTATGTCGATGTGCTGAACCTGGCCTACGACGGCGATCTCGATAACGCATGGAGCAAGACGCCGGATGAAGACTACGAAATTCTGGAGCTGACCTATAATACCAGAAGACATAAATTTGGCAGAGAAACAGGCTCACGCGGCAGGCCGTCGCCGAGCTTTCTTTTTGTCCGGCTTAAAAAGTGAGCAGTGAACGCTGTGCTGAAGATTGATGCGAATGTTGCGATATTGTTGCAGAGGAAGGAATGTTGACGATATCGCATATTTACATAAAGTCCCGATTATTAATGAATAAATAAAGATGATTGACTGATAAGTTTTTTTTATTTGACCCTGGATGGCTATGTGTATTAGTGTTTATAGCCTGAACTGATAATTAAAGAAACAGATTAGTTCGAAAAACTCATTAATAAATAAAATACTCTATGGGTATTTTAGCTTTATTTGGAGGGAATTAGTCTCCTCCAAATATGGAATCCAAACATCATGTAAGAAAGGGGGAACAAACAATGCCAACAATGGATTTTCAGGGAAAACAGATTGAGGTGGATGACGACGGCTATCTGTTGAATCTCGACGACTGGACAAAGGAATTGGCTGTCGAGCTGGCGAAGCAGGACAGCATAGAACTCACAGAGGCTCACTGGGAAGTCATCACCTTCCTGAGGGACTATTACAAGCAGTATCAGATAGCTCCTATGATTAAGATCCTGGTTAAAGAAATTGGTAAAGCGATGGGGCCGGAAAAAGGCAACACAAAATACCTTTATGAGCTTTATCCAGGCGGACCTGCAAAACAGGCATGCAGATATGCCGGGCTGCCAAAGCCAACAGGCTGCGTATAAGAGCATTGCCTTACAGTAAAGTATCAAAAAACAGTACCCCATTGAGTATTCTTTGGGGTACTGCTTTTAAGGCGGATAAAGTCAGAGGGGGGAAGGAGCAATGGGCCAATAATGGTGTTTACGCGATATCACAAAGCTTATCGTAATCCTTTTTCAGTCTCTGCGACTCTTTCTCAAACCTTTACCCTTCCCGCGCGTTCAGGGAGTGACCGGTAATGGGTACGAATCTGAAAAATATCCTGTCAGAGAAAAGACCGGCCATCCTGGACAGGTGGGTCGATCATATCCTCGATACGTATCCCTCCGATACCGCCAGTTTTATGCGCGACAAGAAAAGCAGATTTGCCAATCCTGTAGGGCACAGCATATCGGCTGGTGTTGAGGGCATCTTCGAAGCCCTTCTTCAGGGAATTGTTCAGGAACAGGTTTCCGTATTCCTCGACAATATCATCAGGATACGGGCTATTCAGGATTTTACCCCGTCGCAGGCCATCTCATTTGTCTTCTTCCTGAAAAAAATTATACGGGATGAGCTTGCGGGGGAGATCCGCGAAAACAGCCTTGCCGATGAACTGATGCTGCTTGAGGATCAGATTGATTCCCTGGGACTCCTTGCGTTCGACATTTTTATGCGCTGCAGGGAGAAGCTGTATGATATCAAGGCAAATGAAACGAGAAGCATGACTTTCAGACTTTTGCAGAAAGCAAATCTGATCTGTGAGAAGCCGGGAGAAGAACCGGATGTCCCAGACAGTAACTCTGAATAACTTCAAACGAAAAGAGGTAGACAAATGAGAGTCTTATTTCCCTTCTTCACAGTAATCGTACTGGTTCTGCTTGCATTTGCGGGAGTGAAGATGGCGAACCTCCATTTTCTTTTCGGAGTGATAATCCCCTACGCTGCTATCACGGTTTTTATAGCAGGGTTTATTTATCGCGTTGTAGGATGGGGACGTTCGCCTGTGCCATTCCGCATACCGACAACATGCGGTCAGATGGAGTCTTTTCCCTGGATCAAACAGAATAAGCTTGAAAATCCTTCCACCACGCTGGGAGTAATCGGAAGGATGCTGCTCGAAGTGCTGTTTTTCCGTTCCCTGTTCAGGAACATAAAGACTGAATTCAGGGAAGGGCCGAAGTTTTCGTACGGGTCTGACAAATGGCTTTGGATGGCAGGACTTGCTTTCCACTGGTCATTCCTTATTATCCTCATAAGACATTTGAGGTTCTTCTTCCTGAAAGTTCCGTATCTCATCCATGTGACGGAAAGCCTTGACAGTTTTCTGCAGATCGGGGCGCCTTTGTTCTACATAACCGATGCCCTTATTTTAGGCGCGGTGACCTTCCTCGTTCTGAGGAGATTTTTGATACCGCAGGTGAAATATATCTCTCTGGCTGCTGATTATTTTCCTCTCTTTCTTATTCTGACCATTGCTGCAACAGGCGTCCTGATGAGATATTTCTCTAAAGTGCATATCGTTGGAGTAAAGGAATTGGCGATGGGATTGGTCAGTTTCAGCCCGGCTGTCCCCGAGGGTATCGGAGTTCTCTTTTACATTCATCTGTTTTTGGTCTGTGTCTTGTTCGCTTATTTCCCTTTCAGCAAGCTGATGCATATGGGCGGAGTATTCCTCAGCCCAACACGGAATCTGGCAAATAACAACAGAGCGGTCAGGCACATCAATCCATGGAATTATCCCGTCCATGTACACACCTATGAAGAGTATGAAGACGATTTCAGGGAAAAAATGAAAAAGGCTGGGTTACCAGTAGAAAAGGAGTAGAAATGGCAAAAGGTCCAAATAAAGAAGAACTGTCCAAGCTAGATTATACTCTTCCTTCAACGGAGTGGATGGATACGCCGGTCGAGTTCAAGCCCGGAACATTTTGCTGGGGAGCGAAAGGGAAGAACCTTCAGACAGTGGAATTCCCGAATGCACGAGACTGGACACCGGTGGAAGATGACTGGAAACTTCCGCAAGAATGGGAGGGTACGGTCCTGGAGGCGATGGCTGACAGGCTGTCAAAATACCGATCCTTCAAGCTGTTTATGGATATCTGCGTCAGATGCGGCGCCTGCGCTGACAAGTGCCATTTCTATATCGGCTCGGGAGACCCAAAGAATATGCCTGTGCTCAGGGCTGAACTGATGAGGTCGGTTTACCGGAAATATTTCACGACTCCTGGCAAGATACTGGGCAGGCTTGCAGGGGCCAGAGAACTCAACGTTGACGTATTGAAGGAATGGTGGTATTACTTCTTTCAGTGCACAGAGTGCCGTCGCTGCTCGGTCTTCTGTCCTTATGGGATAGACCAGGCCGAGATAACGATGATGGGCAGGGAATTCCTCAACCTGCTCGGCTTAAACACCGACTGGATATCGGGCCCGGTGGCAAACTGCTACATGAAAGGCAACCATCTTGGGCTGGAGCCGCACGCGATCATGAACAGCATCGAGGGCATGATTGATGACATAGAGACGATCACAGGCATCAGGATAAACCCTTCGTTCAACCGGAAGGGCGCAGAGATACTCTTTGTCACACCGTCGGGCGATCTCTTCGCTGACCCCGGTACATTTACCGCCATGGGTTATATGATGCTCTTCCACGAGCTCGGTCTTGATTACACCTGGAGCACATATGCCTCAGAGGGCGGCAACTTCGGCTTCTTCACCTCGAACGAGATGGCGAAAAGGCTGAATGCCAAGATTTACGCTGAGGCCAAAAGGCTAGGGGTGAAATACATCATCGGAGGGGAATGCGGCCATATGTGGAGGGTCCTGACGCAATATATGGATACGTGGAACGGCCCGGCTGATTTCCTCGAGGTGCCTGTTTCCCCTATTACAGGCACGAGGTTTGAGAACTCCAAATCAATCAAGATGATCCATGTTGCTGAGTTTACGGCCGACCTGATCAAGCATGGCAAGCTGAAGCTCGATCCGAGCAGGAACGACAATCTGAAGCTTACCTACCATGATTCCTGCAACGTGGCGCGCGGTATGGGCATGATGGAGGAACCACGCTACATTATCAAGAATGTATGCAATAACTTCTACGAGATGCCTGAGGATACTATCCGTGAAAAGACCTTCTGCTGCGGCAGCGGCACAGGACTGAACGCAAGTGAAAATATGGAGCTGAGGATGAGGGGTGGCCTGCCGAGGGCGAATGCGGTGAAATATGTCCATGAGAAGCATGGGGTGAATATGCTGGCAAATATCTGCGCGATAGACCGTGCTACCCTTAAGGCATCGATGGAGTACTGGGTGCCCCAGGTCAGTGTCACGGGACTCCATGAACTCGTGGCCAACGCGCTTATCATGACAGGGGAGAAAGAGAGAGAAACCAATCTCCGAGGCGAACCCCTTCCAGGAAAGGAGGGCAATTAACAATGTATGACAGCGGAAAAATTATTGCCGGACTGATTGTCTTTGTCCTGTTGGTGACATTCCCTTTCATCAGTAATATGGGGAAGGCCAGCGCAAAGCCGAAACCGAGTATTGATACCCCGGTTATCAACGAGATGGCGGTAAAAAAGTGTGTTGAACCCAAGGAGTTCATGAGGGCTGAACATATGCAGCTGTTGAATAACTGGAGGGATTCTGTTGTCCGGAACGGTGACAGGATCTATGTCAATACAGCCGGACAGAGCTACAATATGAGTCTTCAAAATACCTGCATGAACTGCCATTCGAACAAGAAGAAGTTCTGCGACGAATGCCACAACTACATGGCTGTTAATCCTTATTGTTGGAGTTGCCATATTCAACCGAAGGAGCAACCGAACGAGCAACCGAAGGAGAACATGTTATGAGTATAAACAGGAGACAATTTTTAAAAATGGTGGGAGTTTCAACAGTCGTGGGAATCGGCGGAACCGCTGTCTTCAACGGTCTTCGGAACAGCGGCCTCGAGGCAGCTCAGACCTCACCCGATCCCAGGACGCTGACAGCGAAGCGTTGGGGCTTTGTCGTGGATACGAGCAAGCTGCAATCCGATGAGGATTATCAGAAATGCATAGATGCCTGCCACAGCATTCATAATGTGCCTGACCTGAGCGGTCTCCCGGAAGAGATCAGGAAAAGGCAGGAAGTCAAGTGGATATGGACAGACAACTATGAACGCACCTTCCCGACAGCGCCTGAAGACGAATACCAGAACCCCGAGCTGAAAGAGAAAAAATTTTTCCTCTTCTGTAACCACTGCGCCCAGCCTGCATGCGTGAGGGTATGTCCGACAAAGGCGACCTTCAAGAGAAAAGACGGGATCGTCATGCAGGATATGCACCGCTGCATCGGGTGCAGGTTCTGTATGGCCGCGTGTCCGTTCGGAGCGAGAAGCTTCAACTGGAGAGATCCTCGGGGCAAGGATGACAACGGCAAGCCGTTCGTCAATCCTGAGAAGGAGAACAAGGAGTACCCGACAAGGATGATCGGCGTCGTCGAGAAATGTACTGCATGTACCGAACGACTTGCAAAGGGTATGCAGCCTGCGTGCGCCGAGGCTTCAAATGGTGCGATTCTTTTCGGTGATCTTGAAGACCCGAATTCAGAGGTGCGGAAGATCATAGCCACAAAATACACCATCAGGCGTAAGCCGGAACTCGGGACGCAGCCCAGTATTTATTATGTAATAGGAGGTGGCGAACATGCTGGATAAAGCACTAACCGGAAGTCGAAGATACTGGACATGGATATTCGTTCTGCTCGCTGTCATAGGCGTAGCGGTACTTACCTACCTCAGGCAGTTCAATGAGGGTTTGGGAATAACAGGGATGAGCAGGGACGTCTCCTGGGGATTGTATATAGGCCAGTTTACCTTTCTCGTCGGCGTTGCCGCCTCTGCGGTCATGCTGGTCATCCCCTATTATCTGCATGACTTCAAGAAGTTCAGCAAGATCGTGATATTGGGTGAATTCCTCGCCATCGCAGCGGTGACGATGTGTATCCTTTTTATTTTCGTGGATATGGGCCAGCCGATGAGGATCATGAACGTTATCCTTCATCCCACTCCCAATTCAGTTATGTTCTGGGACAGCGTTGTCCTGGGAGGATACCTTGCCCTTAACCTGGTAATAGGCTGGACGACGCTTGGCGCAGACCGGAAAGGCGTCAAGCCTCCGCAATGGGTGAAACCGCTGATATACCTTTCAGTGCCCTGGGCTGTCAGCATCCATACCGTGACCGCCTTTTTGTATGCCGGTATCCCCGGCAGGCACTTCTGGCTGACCGCTGTCATGGCCGCCCGATTTCTTGCCTCGGCATTCTCGGGCGGGCCTGCGCTGCTGATTATTCTGGCCCTTATTGTGAGGAAGTACACGAAATTCGACCCGGGATATGAACCGATACAGGCGCTGGGGAAAATTGTTACCTATGCTATGTTCGCCAACGTCTTTCTGCTCGGACTGGAATTCTTCACCGCGTTCTATAGCAATATTCCGGGCCATATGCACCCGTTCCATTATCTGTATGCGGGACTGGAAGGCCACGACAAGCTTGTGCCCCTGATGTGGACGTCGAGTATATTTGCGATCGTTTCGCTCGTCCTCCTCGTCGTCCCCAGTCTCAGGAAGAACGAGAAGATCCTGGCATTTGCCTGCGTGATCCTGTTCATTTCGCTCTGGATCGATAAGGGTTTCGGGCTGGTCATCGGCGGCTTTGTGCCGAACATGTTTGAGGGAGTGACGGAATACTGGCCGACGCTGCCTGAAGCGATCATTACTCTTGGCGTATGGGCTATAGGTTTGCTTGTGCTCACCGTACTGTACAAGGTCGCGGTATCGGTGAGGGAAGAGGCAGTGTAACAGTTGGATTTTATTTTTGGAAATTGGATATAATTAAGCAAGCCTATTAGGCATTTGAAACAAAGGAGGTTAGATAAATGTATTTAGTAGCAGTCGATAAGGAAAAGTGTGAAGGGTGTGAGGAGTGTGTCAATAACTGTCCTGTCAGCGTATTTCAGATGACGGACGGGAAGGCAGATCCTTTCCAGGCAGATCTCTGCGAAGGATGCGAGACATGCGTCAGTGTTTGTCCGACAGGAGCAGTTACTCTTACCGAGATGTAATCACGCTCTGTGATTTTTTTGGAGGGGCAGGTTTAAACCTGCCCCTTTTTTATTTGATGCGGGAGGGGGAAGATCAGTACATGCTGCTGACAGCAGAAAGGACAGTTTTTCTCACCCGCCTGTTGAAAAGGATTTCAGCGTGGTTGCAGGGGAACGTATAATGATTGTCGCACCAGCTTATTTTTGAACTCTCCGCGGTAACAAGTCCGTCTCCGAACCCTGGCCTGATCTCCCGCGGGATTAAGGCTTCCGGCATTATTCTTTCCAGGATATCAGGGAGCGAAAAGATCTTTTCAGGCGCGAGAATCCAGCGGATGAGCGAGTCTTCTCTGAGGGTCTCCCATTTCCATCTGTACACTCTGACAAGTGAAGGACTGGTTCCGCCGACCGTCATACAGAAAACTCCCTTCAGCTTTTGATCAGGAATATCCTTGAACAGGCCGGAATCCGGCAGGAGTTCCCTGACTCCGGGACTCGAGAGAAAATCCATGACCCGCTTTGATGCCGTGCCAAGCCTTGATGAGGAAGCATTTGTTTTAAGAAAAGGGGATATAGCAGAGATAATCGGGGATATATATTCGGCAAGCCGTGCTATGGAACTGCCGCTGTGAGGGGTGGATATGGTGATGAGCCCTTTTATCATGCCGTCATTTTCCGTGAGATATCTTCTTGCGATCAGCCCCCCGCGGCTGTGGCCTATCAGGATAATTCCATTCAGCGAAAGTTTTTTTGCGACAGGTACTATCCCGGACAGTTCCGAGGCCGCAGCTTCAAGAGGGCCCACAGGTCTCTTCTGGCTCCATGTAATGACGGGATAGTCTTCTGCGCGAAGGTCGTGAAAAATGGTCTTCAGCGAACGGGGAGGAGGGCCTGTCGTAATCCCCGGAAACGGAGCCCGGGGGTGGGTGTCAGAATATCCGTAATCCTTTTTGGAGGGCTCGCGTGTCACTAAAATGCTGACCGGCAGGCTGCCGCCGAGGATGCGCGAACGGGACGGATCCTCCCATATCCATCGGTCCATTCCCATACCGTGGATAAGGATAATCACCGGTTTTTTGCTGTCTCCTTCATAGCCTTCCATGTCAATTTCCATCTGTTTTTCCCCTGGCCAAGCCTACATGCAGTTATCATATAATTTATATTGACAAATTTACCTGCTAATTGTTATAAAATCTTGCTTTCCCAAAAATCCAATAATATTAGGAGGTGCGCTGATGAAGTTAGGTGTTTTTGTCAACGATTATAAAAGCACTGTAGAAACAGTCGAAAGGCTAACGGCGGAAAAGCTCGGGCTTATATTTATCCAGAATGGAGTTTTTCATGCTGCCTTGAAAGAAAACGGAAAACCATCTCCGCTTCTCGATAAGACGGGCAATCTTTACGCTCTCTCGGAAGATTTAGCGACAAGGGGACTGACGGCCGCTGATGTGGATAGCAGGGTAAAGGTAGTTACGTACAGTGATGTTGTGGATCTTATCTTTAATGATTACGAAAAATTAGCCTGGTTATAGGAGGTAATGAAATGGGAGTACTTACACTTGCTTGTTTTTCATCACTTGTTGGCTCAAAAAGCCTTGACTTCACTCTGAAGCTGGCAAAGACAGCTGCTGACAAAGGCCACACGGTCAATTTATGGCTGAGCAGCAACGGTACTATGATCGGGAAGGCGCACCAGAAACACCTCAAGGATTATTCTCACGCGGAAAAGCCGGTCAGGGAATTACTGGAAAAAGGCGTTCAAATATGCGAATGCGAGGCTTGTGCGCTTGCACGAGGCATCCAGAAGCCGGAAGCCATCGAAGGCGTTCAATGGAATGCAATGCACTGGTATCTTGCAAAAATTTACAGCAGTGACAGAGTATTGCACGTAGGAGGTGAATAATATGGCTGATATAAAATTGGCGTTTGTTATCCAGAGACCCCCATATAAAAGTGAAACATCGACCCTCGGTTTTACCCATGCCATATCATATCAGGTAGTAGAGATGCTGCTTGAGGACGGCCAGAATGTTATTCCCACGGTATGTTTGGTCGGCGAGGGAGTGCTTAACCTGATTAAGGATCAGAAGGCTATGGAAAATTACGGTGTGACCAGCGTTGAATCGCATGGCAAAAACAGCCTGCTTGTTGACCTTGATATGCTTGTCTGCAAGGAAGATATGGAAAGATTCGGCCTTGCGGAAGACAGACTTCTGGATGCCGAAGATATGGGTGCTGACAAGAAACTGCAGATAGTGCCTTACGCCGAAATTCAGAAGGTGTTAGAGGATTCTAACCATCTTCTTTTCTTTTAATTAAACTTTGGAGGTATGAAAAATGGCTGATTTAAAATCACAGACCCCTGCACAGACCCTTGATGTTCTGGGTCGCGTGTGCCCTTATCCACTTGTATTGACCAAAAAGGCTCTTGAGAAATTGCCGAGTGGCGGAGTCCTGAAGATTCTTACGGATGCACCTGCATCTGCTGAAGATTCACTCCCGAGATTTGCCCAGGACAAGGGCTATCCTTTTGAAGTCGTAAAGCTGGCTGACAGCTGGGAAGTCTTTATCCAGAAGCCTTAGGTTTTTTCTGAGCAGGAGGGGCTTGAAGCGCTGAGCCCCTCCTGCCGCAGATTCGATCGCCCTCCATTAAATGATCAGTCAAATCATCTCCATTCCAAAGCAATACGTTGCATCAGCGCAGTTTGTTTTCTCTTGTGCTTATCAGGCAATACAGATAATTGTCCACTTCTGATATGAGTTCCTTGAACAGTCCACCATGACTCTTTGAAGTTGAGAAGAGTTCCTTTCTCAGTGCCTGAATCTGGGGGGCGTCGCATGCTTCATACGTTATATGGCCATCGGACATGGCCGTCCTTTCCAAAAGCAGCAGTCTTTTTGCCTTTTCCACAAACGGGAAAAGCAGGCCTCTGATGTTTACAAGCATCTCTTCCTCTTCTTCGTCAGTCGTCAGATCATGGCTGAGTGAGGCGATTTCATTGATCAAGATATACAGCGTACAGTATTCAAGTCCTCTTACGCCTCTCCGCCACTGAAGGAGCGCGGGATTTCTCCAGAACCAGAGGAAATTGCGGATGCCGAGGGAAATAAGCTCCGAGACAGCCGCTTGAATTTCTTCAACAACCGGCGACATCCTGCCGGCAGGTTCCGGATCTTCAGCAATCAGCGTCTGGCAGTTGCTTTTTCCGTTGTATGCAGCAAAATTTTTCCAGAGGTTTTTTAAGGCAATCATTCCGTTTGCGTCGTCTGGCGTATCGAAATGGACGAGGGAGAGAATTACCGAGCCCTTCCCGTACGTGCCCTCGACGACTGCAGGTTCATCGAGCAACCGCTTTGGATCGAGATTAATTCCATAGATTTTTTCCAGCTCAGCCCAGTCACCGTAAGCGCTGACATCTCCTGTATTGAGATCTGAGCTGAACGCGTCAGGAAGTGCTTCGCCATAGGTAGCAAGTATTTTTAAACCGCTGCCTTCAACGACAAACTGTGACGGCCACCATGCATGGAATATGCTCTCACCGATGTCGCTCCACAATGAATGGCCATTTGTATTGAGACGGATTCTTCCGCTGAAGCTGGGCACGCGGTCTCTTGTCGGTCTCCTCTTTATGTCGAGGAGACCTATGCCGTCCTGCGTGGCAAGGCCGGCACCGCCGCAAAATCCGAGATAGTGACCGCCATCCCGCACAAAGTTTCTGATCGCGGCAACACCTGAGTCCCCGAGAGCTTTTACCTTGTTTGAAGCCCAGCCCCCAGGCACAAAGAGAACCGTGCAGCCGGCAAGGCCTCCTTTTCTGATATCTTCAGCGCGAATCAGCTCAAAAGGCAGGGAGGCACTCTTCAGCGCCTTGTATGCCATTAATCCCCAGAGGAACGACTCATCCCAGAGGAATGCAAACCGTTTTTCGGGTAATGAATTCCCTTTGTTCTGCGTATTACCTGATGCCTGCATTGTTGTACTGTCTTTTCTTCTCGTATCCCCTGGGGGTCACCATCCAGCCATCCCAGGCAAAGGTGTTTGAATTTCCGATAATGACTGTTGTCTGCATGCCGATGTCGTGTTCCGTCATGTGCTCAAGGTCAGTAACCACAATCCGCTCATTTTCCCGCGTTGCACCGGTGACAAGGCCGACAGGGGTATCGGGTCTCCGGTGTCTCATGATAATTGCGCGGGCTTTGTCGATATGCTCCACCCTGCCTTTGCTCCTGGGATTATAGAGCGCTATGACAAAGTCTGCCATTGCAGCGGCAGCAAGCCTTTTTTCTATCAATTCCCAGGGAGTCAGCCTGTCAGAGAGGCTGATAGAGGCAAAGTCATGCATGAGCGGTGCGCCGAGTCTTGAAGCACAGGCATTCAGCGCCGAGATGCCAGGGATGACCTCGATTGCGGGTATCCCCTCAGTCTGGTGCTGTTCCTTTCTCATCAATTCAAATACCAGTCCCGCCATCGCGTAGATTCCCGGGTCGCCTCCGCTGATAACTGACACTGTGCGTCCATTCGCGGCAAGTTCGAGCGCCTTGCGGCACCGGTCTATCTCCTGCGTCATGCCTGTCGATACGATCTCTTTATCGCCGGTCAGTTCCTGGATGAGGTCAAGATATGTGCCATAGCCGACAATGACATCTGATTTTCGGATGGCCTTGCGGGCATAGGGGGTGATGTGATCAAGGCCTCCAGGGCCGGTCCCGACGATGAATATTTTGCCCTGGAGGGGAGAGGACTTTATGTTTTCTAACTCATTATTCATTACGCGCAACCCATTAGCGCTCTTAAGTTCCGCGACCGCAACCGTCACATTTCCGCTCTTTTGCTTCTGCACGAGCAATAGTTCGGCCTGCGCGGCAAGCAGGGCAGCGGGCTCTGCAACAGCCCTGGCGCCTGTGGCCCTGAACGCAGCCTCTGATACGGCGGTTCCCTTTACCCGGTTCAGTTCCTCTGCAGTAAATGCATTGATCTCCAGGGAATATTTTTTTGCGAATGCGATCAAGCCCTCTTCATCGCCCTTCTTGTCAATCGTAGCGATGGAACGCGCCGAGGCAAAGGAAAGATTGTTTTCATCGAATGTCTTTTTGACGACGTCTTCGATCTCCTCTGCCGGCGTCCCCCTGTTGCAACCGATTCCGATGACAAGGTTGAGCGGCCTCAGGTAAAGCTTTTCGGTGATTTTACCGCTCTCTATTTTTTTCCTGTTCGTGATGAGGACATCGGCTGTTTCCGGATCGTCCGTCTTTATAAAGACACCCGGGAGTGGCATGTCGACATCAGAATATACCTGTAATGATCCTTCATTGATCAGCCTCGTGCCGGCCCGG
>JAOUFP010000301.1 GCA_029858145.1 Nitrospirota bacterium
AGAAATGCCCGGTGAAGAAGAGCTGCTCGCCAACGCCAAGGATTTTTTTGAAGCCCTGAGTATTAACGCGGCAAAGAATCTGCATTCCTCCCTGGGGCATAGAAAGTTCCAGTGTAAAATAAATTTTACCCTTCCGATTCACCACACAGCCGAAACGAATAAAATTTTGGTCCCGGGCACCCCCTTGTACACCAAGAGAGACCGGATCAGCAAAAAAACCCAACAGCACACTCTGGGGGTAGAACTGCGCATATCAGACGAGCAGAGCTGGCGCATGTCTGAACAAAAGGGAGACTCCCACCATGACGCTTACAAATTCCGCCAGTCTCTCTCTGTGATGAACAGGGTTTTCAAAACTATTTTCCATTTCCCGGAAGAGAGCTTTCCTCAGCTGAGGAAAGACCAGTTGGCCCTCTTCCCCTGACGATCAAAAAAGGAGGTTCTCAGCTCGTGGTTCGAAGCAGAAGAGCAGTGAGTGCCGGATAATTAAAAGCCATGAACTCTTGCCTTTCAGTTCATATCAAAGGCAGCGATAAGTAAAGAACAACGGGCACGGCAACTTCATTTCCCGGGCATGTGTATGCCGTCTGAGCCGGTTACCAGCTCGCCTTCCCATCCGCTTATTCCGCCGCGGAGGCATTTTGCGTTGAACCCTCGATTCTTCAGGAGAAACGCTGCCACCATGCCTCTTGAATCATTAAGGCAGTAAGTAATATATTGCTTTGAACGGTCAAATTCGGCGCATTTCTCACGCAATATTTCCACAGGAATGTTTGCCGCTCCAAAAATATGTTCTTCTTCATATTCGGCCGGTATCCGGGCGTCAATCATCACAAAATCATCCAGGTAGGTATCAAGCGGAATTTCTTCAGGGAAGATATTTTCCAGAAACGATGTTTTTAATATCTGGTCAAAATCCCTTTTATGCAGGACATAGACCGTTGTCTCCTCTTTGGCCTGACAGGTCGCGTTCCGCGGGTCGTCTCTGATGAGAGCCTCTTCCCCAAAAGCTTCCCCTTCTCCAAGGACCGCCACCTCGTGATAATCCACTTCTCCTTTTTTCTTCTTTAAAACTGCCACACAGCCAGACTTGATAATATAATAGGTATCGCCTTTTTCCCCTTGTACGATGACATTTTCACCGGGCGCATATTTTTTTTCTGTCATCTTCTCCATGATGGCGCACATTTTATCCGGCTCAAGGAGTTGAAACGGCTGAAGGGTCTTTATTTTGGTGAAACCAGAATAATCCTCTATATTCCTGGCCAGTGAGACCTTAAAAGCGGCTTCCTGCAAAACAATGTCCTCGAAATCAGCCTTTTGCAGTTCGTAGAGTGTGACGTCGGTTATCGCGGTGACCGAACTCGACCGGACAGAACAGGAAAGCAAGGCCATCTCTCCAAACCCCTGGCCGCCGCCGATAACTGCCAGCTTGGCATCCAGTCCTGATTTTGTTTTCTTGGTCACTTCAAGCTGACCCTCTTTCACGAAATAAAAGGAATCACCAACAGCGCCTTCCTTTACGATTTCACTGCCGGAGGGAAAATTTACCATTTTGATCCTTTTGGAAAGGACTTCCAGAGCACTGTCGGAAAGGCTTGAAAAATAATTATACTTCCTGAGGTCGGCTGCCTGCAGTTCCATTGTTATCCTCCTGAGATAGTATTATTAAAGAAGAAGACCTTACTTCCGATTTTCCGCCTTCTTTATTTATAACCGCCGGGGGATCAGTGGGAACAGACTGGTATAATCAGTCATGCACCCCTTGCATTCATTTATGTGGGATATGGGCCTTCGGGGATATATGTTATTTCTTCAATTCTCCCTCTTTATTTAACAAGCCCCCGCCCTCATTAAGGCCAATGGTATGATAATCAAAAGAGAGATAAAGCGCAACTACAAATGAAATCCGGTAATGGTCGGTTAACACTGAGTTCCTTCCTGTTTGTATCAGTCTTGCGTCCGAAAGACTTGTTATCTTTACGTGGTTGCCTGCCCGCCAGGCAGCCCCCATCCCATGGGACAGCGTGCTTGTCCATTCCGTCATTTACCGGAAGAAATCACTCTTCGTGCTGTATTGACTTATTATTATCGGTTTGCGATAAAATTGATTATGCGGCTATTGCGGTTTGAATTTTTTCCTTAATTCCTTATGCGTTACCACTAAAGACGGATGGCGGTTGCATGTCAGGAATGTTTCCTATTATAATGAATTCAGTTTTTTTGGAGGTACTGATTATGTTTAAAAAGATTGCGATGATAGTGCTGGCCATTTTTGTTTTGGCCATGGCAGCCAGCTGCCGACACACTGCACACGGTTTTGGACAGGATGTCGAGCAGATGGGCAAGAAAATAAAAGAAAAAACCGATTAGGGGTTTTTGTCTCATACCTTTTGCGCTTGACAGGAAAACAGCGCATGTTACTTCCTTTACTCCCGGCATCAGCACAGAAGCAACCCTGAACTGAAAAAAGGGTCACCACTTTCTTCCTGAATGAATTTTATCGTCCATCGACGCCTTTTATGTGAATTGACGGGAATCTGCACAATAAAGACTCCCGTCATAACTCTTACACATAAAGCCGGTCTTCCTCTTCCTCTGGCGAGGCAGCCGCTGTTTTCGGCGTATTCTGATATGATGTGGGTAAGAAAATCATGGAGAGGAGGCATATATGCCCGGAAGAATGGTAACCGTGATTATAATGTTTATGTCAATGCTGTGCGCGGTTCCGGCTTCAGGGATGGAAGGCTCCGGGAAAGGGTGGAGGACATTCGTAAAACCCTCGAGGGAAGAGCTGAAAAAAAGGCTGACCCCGATGCAGTATAGGGCAACCCGGGAAGACTACACCGAGCCTGCATTCAATAATGAATACTGGAACAACAAGAGGGAGGGCATCTACGTAGATGTGGTATCGGGAGAACCACTCTTCAGTTCCCTGGACATATATGATTCGGGCACGGGGTGGCCGAGTTTTACGAAGCCTCTCGAACAGGGGGATATCGTCGAGAAAAGCGATTGGAGCTTCTTCATGCGGAGAAAGGAAGTGCGAAGCAGGCTTGGGGACTCCCATCTCGGCCATGTCTTCCATGACGGGCCGAAGCCGACCGGGCTGAGGTACTGCATGAACTCCGCTGCACTGAGATTCATCCCGAAAGAGGATTTGGAAAAAGAAGGCTATGGAAAATACCTGAAGCTTTTCAGCAAATGACCTTGTCCGGGCTGAGAAGTTGGGGCAAGTAAAAAAACAGAAGATACCCGCATCTGCGGACGCGGCCTCCGTCTCCTTCAGTTCCTCCCGGAAAACGTGCCGGGGATTGTAAACCGTTCATCCAGAATCCTTCTGAACCTCGGCTTATAGATGAGATCGTAGGCAAACTCTTTGTCCGGGAAAAGAGCGAGCGCAGCCTTCCTTGTCTGTTCCAGCAGATCCAGAGATTCACTGAGAGTGAGATTGGATTGCATAAGCACTGCTTCGGTGAGATTGACGATGAACCTGAGGCGTCTCAATCTTTTTTCTTCTTCTCTGATGAGCTCTTCCTGCATAAATGACATTTTCATTATAACATGACATCAGGGGACAATTGCTATGCAGTAAAAACAGTGAAAGCGTAAATGCTTAAAAAGAAAGTAAAGACAGCAACGGGCAATGAGCAAAAAAAGCGCGCGGCGCCTGCCCTTTGCCTCCTTCCCTGCAGCTTCATTCAGTGGTACAATGGTCACAGATCGTGGAAGGAGGGTACGGAAATGAAATTATTATTGCCGACAGATGGATCCGATTATTCTGAGGGTGCGGCGCGTTTTTTGACTCATCTTGCACTCGCCCCGGACGATGAAGTTACCGTTCTGCATGTGATCAGCTGGGTGCCGTTCAAAGACGACGTGGAATCGCATTACGCCAGTCTCAAGCACATAAAACAGGATATCGCCCCGAAGATTCTTGATTCAACCGTGGATATATTAAAACCCCTGCCCGCGAAAATCAGCACTGCGTTGATGGAAGGATACCCCGACAAAGCCATTATCGAAGCTGCAGAAAATGCAGGGGCTGACCTGATTGTTATGGGAGCACGTGGTTTAAAGGGTATTAAGCAGCTCATCACCGGGAGCGTTACAAAATCGGTTGCGGTTAATTCTCACAAACCGGTCCTTGTGATAAAACCATCTCAATTTGAGGCTCCAGCAAGGCTGAAAATCCTTTTTGCGA
>JAOUFP010000302.1 GCA_029858145.1 Nitrospirota bacterium
AAAACGTAAGGCCACATCCCGTTTTCTTTAATAAAGGAGTTTCGCGTGTCCTTTTTCCAAAGCCTCCGGAGGACGTACAGACCGTATATTCCGACGAATACAAAGGGGAGGTTCGAAATAACGTCAAGGAAATTGGCTGCGCCGAGGACAGCACGGCGGTCCGCAAAATTGTGGTATGCGGGGTCCTGCGGGATTGCGGGAAAAGAGAACACGGCGATGCAGGCAGCAGCGCTCAGGAAAAAGATGAGCAGAAGCCGGATTCTTTTTGTCACTTCTTTATGCTGCCTCCGGCCTTCATATGGGGAAAATGGTAGCAGAGGCCTTCAGGTGTGTCAATGCCGGATAATCTCCTGAGCATGACTTGCCAGGCGGCAGTGATTGTATGATAATGGTATATCCCTGCATTCAAAGGAAGGTGAGCATGGAAACAGATCACGAAAAACTCAGAAAAACCTCTGTGTATCTCGAAGAAGAGGTGCTGGAAGCGCTTGAAGAGGCAGCCAGGGAGATCAGCAGAGAGACCGGCAAAAAATGGTCCAGGGGTGCGGTCATCAGAGTAGCCCTGAGCGATTTTTTTACGAGAAGGGGGAAAATGCTGTAATGACGGACTTTAAAAATATCATAGATCTTCATACGCACGGCATCGGCAGATATGACACCAGATTGGGAAGTCCCGAGCATATAGTGCGGATGGCTGCGCTTCATGCCAAGAGAGGAACCGGCGCGATTCTGCCCACGATCTATCCGGACTCAATCGATGTGATGCGGAAGAATATGGAGGCGGTCAGAAAGGCGATCGCACTTCAAAAATCTCAAAAAGGCGTTTCTGCCCGTATCCTCGGAGCGCATCTTGAGGGCCCCTTTCTGAACCCGGCAAAATGCGGCGCTCTCGAGGATAAGGCGTTCATAAGACCCATGCTGTCGTCTCTCACAAGATTGATTGACGGTTATGAGGACATAATAAGGATCATCACTATCGCCCCTGAAATCCCGGGAGCACTGAAGGTGATTGAAAGGTGCGCGGAACTCGGCTTGAAAGTGAATATGGGCCATTCCGACGCGACAATCAAACAGGCTGTCGAGGGCAAAAAGGCGGGCGCTACGGGGATTACCCATCTGTTCAACGCGATGCGGCCCTTTCATCATCGCGAGCCCGGCCTCGCCGGCCTCGGTATTCTTGATGAAGAACTTTATACAGAGGTTATTGCGGATGGCGTTCATCTTCACCCCAAAACCCTTGAGCTGATATTCAGCAGGAAAAGGCTGGACAGGATAATACTTGTCTCTGATTCAGTAAAAGGCGCAGGGAGTGGCAAGGGTGCGATATATAAAAAAGACGGCACGCTCTCCGGCAGCGCGACAACCATAGCCGGGGGGGTCAAAATATTGAGATCCGCGGGCATCCCGGACGCAGATATTATTATGGCATCGACTGATAATCCTGCACGCTATATCGGCTTGCGCTAACCCCGGAAGTGCTGTTATCAGTCAGCCATGACAGGCGTTGTGTGACGAGCTATCAGGTGTGAAAATGAAGGGCGTATGATATAATTTTTGCATGAGAAGAACCGTGAAAATTGTTTTCATTATTGCCGGACTGTCACTTTTTGTGGTGTCTTGTGCAAAGGAGGGCTACGCTATGACAAAGAACATCCACTGGCTGGGACACGACACATTCAGGATCGAGGGCGAACAGGTTATTTATACAGACCCGTTTAAAATAAAGAAGAAGGGGAAAGCCGACATTATTTTGATTACCCACGAACATTATGACCATTGTTCGCCAGAGGATGTCAAAAAGATCCAGGGGCCGGATACCGTTATCGTCTCTCCTGCTGATTGTGCTGCCAAGCTCCGGGGCAACATCAAGGTCGTGAAACCGGGAGATGCTCTGGAAATCAAGGGGGTGAAGATCGAAGCTGTTCCCTCGTATAATACCAACAAGCAGTTTCACACGAAGGACCGCGGCTGGGTGGGATACGTTTTCACATCCGGCGGCCAGAGGATCTATATCGCGGGCGATACCGACTATATCCCCGAGATGAAAAACATCAAAGCCGATATAGCGCTCCTGCCTGTTTCGGGAACATATGTCATGACCGCTGACGAGGCAGTTCAGGCGGCGCTTGATATAAAACCAAAGGTTGCAGTCCCGATGCATTATGGCTCAATCGTCGGCTCGAACGAAGACGCGCGCAGATTTGCTGAAAAGCTTAAGGGGAAGATCGACGTTGTCATCCTTCATGAGGAATAGCGGTGACTCAATGACATTCCTCAAGTAACAGCACCTGGAACTGGATTAACTGAATGGCTGATGTTAAAAAGATAGCAGATCTTCTCTTGAAAAAATATCCTTCGCCGAAGAGTGCCCTGCATTTCAAAAATCCTTTGCAGCTTCTTGTTTCGACAATATTGTCTGCCCAGTGTACTGATGCCCGTGTCAACCTGGTTACCGGGAGCCTCTTCCAGAAATACAGGACAGCGGCTGATTTTGCTCAGGCCGATCTGTCGGTATTTGAAGAAGAGATCAAGCCCACAGGTTTTTACCGGAACAAGGCCAAAGCAATAATAAACTGCTGCAGGGTGCTCTTAAAAGAGTACGATTCCTCAGTCCCTTCCACGATCGACGAACTGGTAAAACTTCCGGGTGTGGGCAGAAAGACCGCCAACGTAATACTGGGCGCTGCCTTCGGCAAACCTGCCATCGCTGTGGATACCCATGTCCTGCGCGTCAGCAACAGGCTTGGCATCGCGCATTCGGCTAATCCTGATAAAGTGGAGGAAGAGCTCAAGCAGCAGGTAGAACAGGGCAGATGGACGAAAATGAACCATGCCCTTATTCTGCACGGGAGAGAGACCTGCGGGGCAAGGAGCCCAAAGTGCGGCATCTGCGTGCTTTTTAAGGAGTGCGAATGGCCCTCAAAAACAGAGTACGTTAAATAATATGCTCATGCCTCTGCTTTTAATCTGAAAGCATAATCTTTTCCATCAGCTTCTGATTTTTATGGTATGGTAAAATGCCGGACAGGAACGGCAAAATAATAGATATGGTGAGGCGAATGGCGGAAGATATCCTTAACCTGCTCAAAAAATGCGACGAGTATTATTCCGGGGCCAAAATAAGCGCTGAGCTGGGAATTACGCGGGCTGCGGTATGGAAGAAAATCATCGCGCTGCGGAAGAAGGGGTTTGTCATTGAAGCGGTGCCTTCCAAAGGATACCGGCTGGTCCGGTCTCCTGATCTTTCAGCTGATTATATAAAGGCAGCGGTCAGAGGAGGCATCTGGAAGGATATTATTGTTTATGACACGGTCGCTTCCACAAACGAGCTTGCGATGGCTGTGGCTGCAAGAGAAGGCGCCTGGGTAAATACCGTAATCATAGCCGACTCACAGGAAAGGG
This sequence comes from Nitrospirota bacterium, assembly GCA_029858145.1. Taxonomy (GTDB): domain Bacteria; phylum Nitrospirota; class Thermodesulfovibrionia; order Thermodesulfovibrionales; family UBA6898; genus JAOUFP01. The sequence continues at coordinate 3,403 of JAOUFP010000302.1, forward strand.
GAAAGGGCAGGCTCGGCAGGAAATGGGTTTCGCCGCCGGGAAAGAATATCTATATGAGCATTCTCCTGAGGCCGGAACTCGATACCAGGGACGCAACAATGCTTACCCTGCTGACAGCGGTAGCCTGCACCCAGGCGATAAAAAAGATCAGCGGCCTGCCGGTCAGCATAAAATGGCCGAATGATCTTGTCCTGTCAGGCAAGAAGCTCGGAGGGATACTGACGGAGATACGTGCTGATATTGATAAGGTCAATCTCGCGGTTATCGGGATAGGAATCAATGTCAATGCCGAAAACGAGGATTTCAGCGAAGAAATACGCCCGATCGCCACATCAATAAAAGAAGGGGCAGGGAAATGCAGTTCCAGAAATGAATTGATTGCCGGGATCCTGAAGCAGTTCGAACGCGATTATGGCATCCTGATAAGTCAGGGAAAACAGTCTTTGCTGGATGAATGGAAAGCCCTTTCTTCAACTGTCGGCAAAAATGTTAAAGTAGCTATGGGCGATGAGACGCTCATTGGCCTCGCGGAGGATATAGACGATAACGGTATGCTTATCCTGAAATTGCGCTCAGGGCTTCGGCGAAAGATCAGTTCAGGTGATATTACTCTTTTGAGATAGTTCTATTTAAGCAAACAAATTGCTTTATAAATAAGCCCTAAAGATTTTAAAGAGTGAAAATGTTAATAACCGTAGATGTTGGTAACTCCTCTATAAATATAGGTTATTTTATGGATTCAGGGCTCCTGGTCCAGAAAATCACAACCCACCCCCTGCGC
>JAOUFP010000303.1 GCA_029858145.1 Nitrospirota bacterium
TTTTCCTCCTTTTTGCCTTGCCGGCTCCGGTCCGGGCAGGGTAGGGTATGCTGCAAGCATACCCTTATAGTTAATACATATTATTTTGAGCTGTTCGCCGTTTGCGGTTCGCTCTTGTGCTCCTCTGCAAATGTCCTTGCGCCGGCCCTCATTGGGTCTCCGGCATAACCAAGTGCCTTCCAATCAAGCCTCTTCGTCGCACCGAAATGGCAATCGCCGCATTTCAATGCCTGCTCTTTCGGGGCGATTTCATGATTGATGCCGCCGTAGAATGCGGTTGAGACAAATTCGAATTTACCGCTGTAAGGGAGACTGGATGCCTTTGCTCCGTCCGTGAGAGCCTTCTCCCAGTCATAGTGACTCCATAACCCGCCATAGTTCTGGAATATCGACAGGTATTTGTAATTGGAATCCATGGGCTGTTTGCCCCTGTGGACCTTGAAAGGATAAATCTTCGAGTTTTTATCGGTAATATCGCCGGCAGGCTTCGAGAGATAGACAGTTTTGGAGGGATCCTTTATCTTTTCGCCCTTCAGATATCTCTCTGTTTTGCCGTTATACCACGCGTAGGCCGGTATTACGTTTTTATCCCAAACGAATGTGCCCTTATGTTTTGCATAGGTTTCCTTACCGAACAGTTCCTGTGGTTCAATATCCTTGCCGACAGTCGACCAGTCCCAGCTCATCTTTGTCGCCTGGCCTTTTGCGAAGACAGGAATATGGCAGGTCTGGCACGCAACGGTTTTTGTATGTTTTGAGAGTATTTTATTCGAAGGAGAGTCAATATGCGGGTCCCTGTGGCAATCCTCGCAGCTTACCCTGCCGTCATTTGTTGCCGTGAACGTTGATGCCCCCGCAATTTTATGATCTTTCGTAACATGGCAGGACTGGCAGTTCATATCGGCAGGTCCTCCCATATGGATATCGTGTTCTCTTGAAGGCTTGCTCAGAGTAGAGTCGAGGTCGCCGTGCTTTACCGCGTCTCCGCCTCCGCCGAAGAAATGGCAGACGCCGCAGTTATCCCTGTTGGGGAGGCTTACGCTCCGTGCAGCCAGGGTAAGATCCATTTTACCTCTTGCGAGCAATTTCTCGTCGGGAAAACCACCCAGTGATTTTCTGTAATTGCCTTCTTTGAAGTGACAGATAAGACAATCGATCCTTGTCTTGTCGTCAAGAGGGGCTGAGGTATCGGTCCAGCCGTACCCTGCATGACACTTTGTGCAGAAAGGTCTGCTGCCGCCTTCGATGTCCGTGCAGAAGTTGTTCAAAAGATTTGACTTGCCGTATTCTTCCTTGCTGTTTTCCAGCCCTTTGACTGTTCTCGGGACGCCTTTCCATTTCCAGTGAGATGTTTTCATGAGGTCATCTGCTTCCTTTTCATGACACTGCAGACAGGTCTTGGTGACCTCTTCCCCGGTCTTGAAAGGCCCTTTGATAAATTCCCCGTGGTCAACTGCGATGGCTTTCCCGGAGAGGGAGACAGTAATAGATATTGTGGCGAGAACCAACCATAACTTTCTTTTTTTCACAAGTGCCTCCTTGCTGTTGTCAAAAGACAGTTGAATGGATTGCCCTCCCCATAATTTTTGTAAGCGCCCCGTATTTTATTTTCAGAGGTTATACTGTGTATGTAATAAAATATTTGTTTTATGCTTAGGTTCCATGCCTTTATGAAGGAATTAATATTTTGAATATGAATAAGCATAATTGATTTTTAAAATTACTTTAGCATCAAGCAAGTTGCATTGTCAATAAAGTAAAAAACAATAAAGATAGTAAACAGCTAAAATAAGGATTCTATCGATTCGAGTACGCTTGCTGAGTGCCCTGCCTCTTGCAGGCTGTCCTGCAATCTTTTATTCACCCTTTCAAAAGAAACCTCTTATCATTGCATATTAAAATTATAGATAATGGATGCTGATTCCATTTTTGATGCCTTCCAATTTTGTAAATGTGATTGAAATTACATCTTTTAGACTTAATTGATGCTAGTTTGAATTCAGAAGGAAACTCTTTTGCAAAGGAGGCAAAAATGATCAAGTATCGATTCATTCATCCGGCTGTTTTATTTTTATTTATTTTTTTATGGTCGACAACGGCATTTGGATTGGTAATCGAAGGGCCTGCTCTTGATCAGGCTGAAATGGGATGGAATGATTTCGGCTTGGTTATCCGTGCTGAAGCGGATGTCATGCTGGTGTCAGTCAGATTTCCTAATCAGGGGCTTGCTGATGTTATCCAGTTGCTGCGAGACTCGGACTCGTCCCTTCTTGCCAGTATTCCGGTTCCGGCCGGCAACCGGGATGCCGTAGTAAACATTGACTATCCTCTTGTTGCCCATGAAACTTATCGCCTGGTCGCAACTACCATAAACAACAAATATTATGGCTCCCTGGGTGCGTTTAATTTCCCGTTTGCCAATCCGGAAATAACAATACTCGGTTCTTATTTGGGGTATATCTATGACGGTCTCTGGTTTTCTTTTAATAATATCACCACACAAATGAATAAACCCGAACTTGAAGCGTTGATTGATATTAAACCGGGCAGTAATATTAACAGCATAAACCTGAAATCAAAGGGATTGGTTCCTGTAGCGGTATTGACCACAGAGGATTTCGATGCCCTCAGTGTTGATGCTGACAGCGTAATTTTTGCCGGCGCCCCTGCGGTAAGATTTCGAATTGAAGATGTGGACGGCGACGGTAACGGTGACATGCTTTTGCATTTCAAGACAGCACATCTGAGAGAATTAAAATCGGGCTGCACCGAGGCTGTACTTACCGGCATGACCGTTGACGGCACGCCTTTCAGCGGAAGAGATACGGTTCGGATAGTTCCTGCGAAATAGAAAATCAGGGACGATCAGTCCGGAGGGGGAGAGCGGTTGCTCCCCCCTCCGGTCCTTCACGAGAATCAAAATCTGCGGAATCGTGAGGCATGCCTTTCGCGGGAACCGCTCCTTTGCACAGACGTACGAATCGGTTTGTCCGGAATTCACTATATAGCAAAAGCCTTCCATGGTTGCCTTTGAAGAAATGACTCTGAAGGGGAAAGACGGGACAGGAAAATAAATCTGATTACGGGAACTCCGCACGGCGTCAGACCTGCTTATTGACAGCTTGCCTTACCTTTAAAAAGTTAATCCGAAAAATGCGATAACCTATTATCCGCAGAGGCATCTATGCCTTCGAAGTCTTTTAATTTCAACAGGATACTGCCATAAGCCATAATGCAATTCTCAATCGCCCTCAGCATCAGCGAGGCCCCATCATCCGGCGCTTGTGGACTCTGTCGCTATGGCTGCCTCGCGCTTGCGATCATTGCTGTGGTCCCGGGCGATAAGCATATAGATTGCCGGGACGACAAAGAGGGTAAAAGAGGTGCCCACGAGTAACCCCCCAACCAGCACCAGACCGATGGAGTTACGGGCAGCGGCGCCCGCTCCGGTGACCAGTGTAAGCGGAAAGTGACCGGCGATTGTGGCGGCGCTGGTCATCAGGATGGGACGGAGACGGGTCATAGCGGCTTCATGAACAGCCTCCAGCTTGGAATGTCCCTGAAGCTGCAACCGGTTGGCGAATTCGACTATCAGGATGCCGTTCTTTGACACCAATCCCACCAAAGTCACGAGGCCGACCTGGGAGTAGATGTTCAGTGTGGTTGTCCAGCCGCGGGTCCAGAAGGGGACGTTAGGGTCCGGCATCTTCAGAAAGGTGAAGATCAGAGCTCCGAATATGGCCAGGGGTACGGAGCCGGCCAGTATGACGAAGGGGTCGCGGAAGCTGTTGAACTGGGCGGCCAGCACGAGAAATATCAGGATGATCGCCAGGGCAAAGGCAGGCAGAAACTTGTTCCCCTCGGTACGCAGCTGACGCGACTCGCCGGTGTAGTCGATGACATATCCCTGAGGCAGTATCCCTGCCGCCTCGTCCTCCAGGAAGCGCAGGGCTTCGTCCAGCGGACGCGTCGGCACGCCGCTGATCTTGACAGCGTTCAGCTGCTGGAATCTGTTGAGTGAGCGGGGCACGACCGAATCGCGCAGTGTAGCGACAGTACTCAGAGGGATGAGAGTGCCTTCCGGGCCAGTGACATAGATGTTCCTGAGCTGTTCCGGATTGAGGCGGCTGCCCCGCTCGATCTGGGGGATCACCTTATAGCTGCGTCCGGAGA
>JAOUFP010000304.1 GCA_029858145.1 Nitrospirota bacterium
AGAACCCTTATGAGGGAAAGGGCAAGGAGCAGCTTTATTGTAACGGTGCTCGTAACGGTTTTTTGTAGTGTTGCAGTGATGCTTGTAACGTCCATGCGATGGAGCAGGAAGAGAGCCGATGCTGCTGCAATCATTACATAGCCGATGCTGAGCCTTTTCCTGAGGAGGAGCAATATCAGGAAAAGAACGAGCGAAATTCTCATCAATTCTTGCATCTGAAATAGTAACACAGCCAGATTTCAGATAGTAATGAATTGCGATAAGGATTTTAACCTGAAATATCAGGGAAGGTTTTCCTGGCAAGGCTGCACAAAAACAAACAAAAAGCTATAAAAAAGGCGTTTTGTCTCAATTATGACTGCTGCCATATGCATAATTGACAGAATTATAAGATCATCAGTTGGCCGATGCAGGCATATATATTTACAAAATGCCTTTATAATTCGGAGTGAGGGTGCTGCTGCGATCAGAATGTCCGGATGATAATATGAAGTTTTTTCAGATAGCAGATGTCCTTCAGTGTGGCTCAATAAAAGCGTTTTCTGCGCATATGCCTTCAATAGATTGAGAAAAATGCATTTCCAGGCTTAAAGAGATGCAAAATCAGGTAATTGTTGGAAAATAAGGCCTATAACTGAACATTGTTAACCTTTTTTTGTCATTTTCAGGTAAAATTAGACAATAACTTTTTCCAAGGCAAATCCTAAGAATGCTTTCATTCTCTAAAAAATACCACGAAGATATAAGGGCTGGCAAAATTACTATGTCGTTCAGGGACTGGAAAACCCTGAATGTGCAAAAGAATAAGATCTATAAGTCTTCCAGTCTTGGTCTCCTGAAGATCCTGGATGTCAGTTTCAGGAAGCTCTCGGATATTTCGCCCGGCGAGTTGAAGAAGGCGGGATTCAGGGGCGTGCAGGAATTCAGGGACAATTTTGAAGATAGCGCCAGGAGGGCGGTTAATTTTAAGGAAGAGTCTGCTGTAAAGATTGAATTTGAGTACCTTGGTGAAGACATAGAGAACAGGAAAAGGCTTATGGGTAAGGTGACGCCTATGGAGTTATTCGAGATTCGGCAGAATATATTGGCGTTGGAAGAGAAAAGCGGGTCTCTATGGGTAGTCAAGACATTGGAGGCGCTCGAGAAACAGGGACCGCAGAAAATAGAAGACCTCGAGAGGTCACTGAAGATGCCGCCTGATATGATCAAGGTGAATTTAAGGCGACTGAGGGGCTTGAGTCTGATTTCAAGCAAAAGCAAAAGAGGCTATTCCATTACCCCGTTAAGTCTGAAAATTCTCGGGATATTAAGAAAGAAATAATGAAATGTTCCACGTGGAACATGCTGTCGCCTGTCGGGACAGGGAGGATTGTTCCACGTGGAACAATGCAAGCGCAGGGGGAGGGATTGTGCAATTTTCTGCAATAGATATTTTTAAGGCGTGCTATAATACAAAGGCCCATGAATAAAATAATTGCCATAGTGAATCAGAAGGGTGGTGTTGGTAAAACAACGACAGCGATAAATCTCGCCGCCTCGCTCGCCCTTTCAGGGGAAATGATTCTGCTGGTCGATGCCGACCCCCAGGGGAATTCGACCTCAGGAATTGGGATTTCCAGGGATGAAGTGCCTTTTACACTGTATGACGTATTTTCCGGTAGATGCTCCATCAGTGAGGCGTTGCTGAATACCGCCGTAGAAAAACTCCTAATAGTTCCGTCGAGTATAGACCTGCTGGGAGCTGAGGTTGAGCTCGTGGGGAAAGAAGGGCGGGAAGATATCCTCTCTGATGCCCTGGCAGAAATAAAAAATGAATATCGCTATATCCTCATCGACTGTCCGCCTTCTCTCGGCGTCCTTACCTTGAACGCGCTGATAGCATCCGACTCAATCATTGTGCCGGTCCAATGCGAATATTACGCGCTTGAGGGATTAAGCCTGCTTACCAGAACTATTCAGCTTATACAGGGCGCATTCAAGGCGGATCTCGAGATAGAGGGTATCCTGCTGACGATGTTCGATATAAGAAATAACCTTGCTCATCAGGTTGCTGAAGAAGTGAGAAAATACTTTGGGGAAAAAGTATATCAAACAGTCATACCAAGAAACATTGCCTTGGGAGAGGCCCCGAGTCATGGAAAGCCTGCCATTCTTTATGACATAAAATCCCGGGGGGCTCAAAGTTATCTTGCCCTGGCAAAGGAGATATTGCGTGAAAACAGCATTAGGCAAGGGGCTTGATGCCCTGATCCCTGACAAGGGTGACAATATACTATATCTTGATGTCGACCGTATAATGCCGGGCAAGCAGCAACCCAGGAGGGTCTTTCAGGAGGATGCGTTAAAGGAACTTTCCATTTCCATCAAGGAGAAGGGAGTCTTGCAGCCGATTATCGTCTCCAGGACAGGAGACGGGACATTCAACCTTATCGCCGGCGAGCGGAGATGGAGGGCCTCGATGCTTGCGGGGCTGAAAAAGATCCCCGCACTTATAAAAAACGTCGCTTCAAAAGATGCCCTTGAGATTGCACTGATAGAAAATATCCAGCGTGAGGACCTCAACCCAATAGAAACAGCAGAGGCCTTTCACAGGCTTCAGCAGGATTTCAACATGACGCAGGAGGAACTTTCCGACAAGGTCGGCAAGGAAAGAGCGACTGTCGCAAATTACCTCAGGCTTTTAAAATTGCCGGACGAAATAAAAGATATGCTTTACAACGGTGCACTCAGTATGGGGCACGCGAGGGCCCTGCTCTCCATCGAGGGAAGACTGAATCAGATCGAGGCAGCCCGAAAGATCATAAAAAAGGGTTTGAGTGTGAGAGAGGCTGAGCAGTTGGCAAAGAAGCCCTCAGGGCCTGCCAAGGTATCAGGCATAAAGGATCCCCAGATCCAGTCGCTCGAGGAAAGGCTGAAGAAAAGTCTGGGTACAAAGGTGCAGCTTGTTCAAAAAAATAAAAAAAGCGGGAGAATCGAGATAGAGTATTACTCACTGGAAGAACTGGACAGGCTTCTCGACATTTTAATGCAATGAAAAATATTTTAATTACAGGCCAGCCGGGCGTCGGCAAGACAGAATTGACGAGGAAGCTCTTTCTTGTCTTTAAAGAGTTTAATCCTGCCGGTTTTTTCACATCAGAGATCATGGAAAACGGCGAAAGAACAGGATACGAAATAGAAAATCTGAACGGCGACAGCAGGGTTTTGGCCCATATCAATATGAAGTCAAAATACAGCGTTGGGAAATTTAAAGTAGATATCAAGGGATTTGAAGATTTCCTTCAGAACATGATGTTGAAAGAGAAAAAGACCGGTTTTTATATTTTGGATGGAATCGGCAAGATGGAATGTGAATCAAAGAAATTCTCAAAACTTATTGTTGAACTTCTCGACGCTGACAAGCCGGTTGTTGCTACCATCCCGGAAAAAGGTACGGGGCTGATCAGCGAGATAAAGAAAAGGGATGATGTCCGGCTGTTTGAGCTGACACCAGGCAACCAGGATCTGAAACTCAAAGAATTGACGTTGGTTATCCGTGACCTTTTGCTGGAATAATACCCCGGACAGTTTTTCCTATGCCACAGAAAGTTAAAACAGGTCTTGATCGGTTCGAAAAATCCTGGCCAAAACACCTGAAAAAAGCGAATGTCGGCCTTCTTGTCCACCCCGCATCGATAAACGGCGGATATCAACACGCTTCCCGGCTCTTTTATAAAACAGGTAAATGCAGGCTCCGAGCCTTGTTCGGCCCGCAGCATGGAATAAAAGGGGAGACCCAGGACAATATGATTGAATGGGAGGGGTTCCGTGATACTGAGACGGGTCTTCCGGTGTACAGCCTCTACGGCAAGACCCGTAAGCCCCGTCCTGAGATGCTGACGAACGTCGATGCCATGGTGGTTGATATGCAGGATGTCGGGTCACGCTACTATACATTCATCTGGACGCTGGCGCTTGTCATGGAGGCATGCCAGGAGCAGGACAAGGCGGTGGTAATCCTTGACAGGCCGAACCCTATTGGTGGCGCTATGACGGAAGGCCCGGTGCTCAGACATGAATTTGCGTCTTTTGTCGGGCTGAGGAGCCTGACAATACGACATGGCATGACGATAGCGGAGATTGCGCTTTATCTCAAGGATGCCTTTT
>JAOUFP010000305.1 GCA_029858145.1 Nitrospirota bacterium
GCTACTTAGTAATGAGGGGACGACCACCTCGATCCCTTTATCTGCGCCGCCTGTGCAAGAGTTCCGCAGTTTTTTCCCGCGCACATGTCTGTCTTATTGCCGGGGCATTCCTGGTTTTCGGACCAGAGGTTGTCTCTCTCCTGCCGTGAGGTGGTATAATACGCACGAATATGTCACTCAAGAAAAAAATAGCCCTCAGTTTTTTCATAAGCGCCTTTATCATCGCCATTCTTGCAGCATTCGAGTATTTCAATTTCATCGAAATACGGAAGGAGATACGCAACCTTGAGATAACGGATACTATCAGGAGCAAATCCCTGCAGCTGAGAAGACATGAAAAAAACTTTTTCCTCAACGGAGACCTTGCCGAACTCGAAAGTGCATACAATTATGTCAGGGAGCTGAAGACCATCCTTGGGCAGAGCAGACAATTCGATCATACCGGAAGACTCATACTTCTCCAGAAACAGATCACCGAATATGAGCTGGAGCTCAACCGGATAGAGGCGCTGTTCTGGGATTTTCAGCGGGATTTCGCGGTCATTAAGCCATCTCACAAGCAGTATGCCAAATTTTTCCCTCTCATCGAGGCAACGTTTCTGGAGCGGCCCGTAATCAACGCGGAGATCCTCGAGAAGGTATTTCTTCTGAGCAGGAGCGACCAGGCAGTAGACAATCTCTATGAACTGAGGGATACTATTTCAGACCTCCGCAAAAGCGGTGAAGAGATCATCAACATCTCAAAGGAACTGGATAAAACCGCCAGGGAAAAGGTCGACAACACGATCTCTCTTTCCCAGATGGCGATACTCATCTTTTTCCCCCTTTTTCTTGTCGTCGGGATAGGCACGCTCTTTTATATAACCAGCACGGTGGTGAAGCGTCTGGCGATGGTCATCGAGATTGTAGAAAAAACCGGCAAGGGAGACTTCTCTCTGGTTTCAGCGCCTGCCGGGAAGTGGGGCGAGGACGAAATCGGAGTGCTCATCCGGAAATTTAATGATATGGAAGAAGAGCTGGTTGAACGTGAGCATGAACTGGATACGAAGAATAAGGAACTCCTGCAGAGCAAGAAGCTCGCTGCCATCGGAACACTTGCTTCCGGCGTGGCCCATGAGCTGAATAACCCCCTTAACAACATCTACCTCTCCGCCCAGGTCCTTCAGCGAGAGGCCGGCGACAGCTGCTCCTCCTTTGTGAAGGATACCCTTAATGATATCATCGGACAGTCCATCAGGGTGAAGGGGATCGTGGGCGACCTCCTGGAGTACGCGAGGGGAAAGGAGCCGAGGTTCACGACCTTCGAACTGAATGAACTCATCAGAAATGTCTTCAAGCTCGTGAGCATCAGCGTGCATACGGAGCATATCAATCTTGTCCTGAACAGCCGTGATGATGCGATATTTATGAAGGCGGACCGGGAACAGATGGAGCGTGTCTTTATCAATCTCTTCACCAATGCCGTTGAGGCGATGGGTGAGACCGGCGATATCATTGTGACACTGGGAAAAGAAAACGGCATGATAAAGATATGGGTGTCGGATACCGGCAAGGGAATGACGCCGGAAGAGATGGAAAAAGTCTTTGAGCCCTTTTTTACCACCAAGGACAAGGGTACGGGGCTTGGCCTCGCGATTGTATTCAATATCATAAGGAAGCACAACGGCGAGATTTACGTGGAGAGCCAGAAGGACAAAGGCACCACCTTTTACATGGCATTCCCGGGAGGGGACGATGGCGTTTAAGATACTCGTGGCAGAGGATGAGGAAATAGCCCGGAAGCACCTGCTTTATACGCTGGGAAACGAAGGATACGAGGTCCTCGGGGCAAAAAACGGGCGGGAGGCCCTTGACAGGATCAGCGGTGATCATTTCGATCTCCTCATCACCGACGTGAAGATGCCGGTCATGAACGGGATCGAACTGCTCGAAAAGATCAGGGAGACGCATCCCGATACCGACGTGATGATTATCACGGGCTTTGGCAGTGTCGGCGATGCGGTGGATGCGATGAAGCAGGGGGCGTATGACTATATAACGAAGCCCTTTAATCTGGACGAACTGGTCATCAAGGTCAGGAAAATAAGTGAAAAAAAGAAGCTGAAGAAGGAGAATACGGCGTTGAAGGCCTTTTTCGGCATGAACAAAAAAGTGTCGATCATCGCCAGGAGCGAGAGCATGAAGGATATCCTCAGGCTCATTGACGGAATACAGAATTCTGACTGTAACATACTCCTGACGGGCGAGACAGGCGTAGGCAAAAGCCTCCTCGCGAAGATAATCCACTTCACCAGTAAAAGACAGGAGATGCCGTTTCTTTCGATAAACTGCGCGACGCTTACCGAGGAGCTCCTCGCCAGCGAATTATTCGGCCATGAGAGGGGCGCCTTCACCGGCGCGGTGAGGACAAAGCAGGGGCTCGTCGAAATCGCCGACACGGGGACGCTCTTCCTTGATGAAATAGCCGAAATGTCGCCTAACCTTCAGGCAAAGTTGCTGAAGGTGATTGAAGAGGGTGAATTCTTCAGGGTCGGGGGGACCAGGCCGATAAAGGTCGATGTGCGGTTCGTAGCGGCTACGAACCAGAAAGTGAAAATCGCGATCGCTGAAGGACGGTTCAGGGAAGACCTCTATTACCGGCTGAACGTCATGGAAATATTTATTCCTCCCCTGAGAGACCGGAAGGAGGATATCGAACCTCTCTCCGAATATTTTCTCAGGAAGCATATCCTGAGTTCAAAGGGGAAGGTGACGGGGTTTAAAAGAGAGTCACTCGCGATCCTCAAAAGCTACAGCTACCCGGGGAATGTCAGGGAGCTTGAAAATATCGTCGAGCGCGCGGTAATCCTAGAAAAGGGCACCCTGATAAGCCCTGAGAGTCTGCCCCAGACGCTCAAGATGTTCCAGATAGAGACGATTGAACCGGAGAGGATCAGGACCCTCGACGAGCTGAACAGGGATTACGCGGAAAAGGTGCTCGATTATGTGGGCGGTAACAGATCAAAGGCCGCGGAGCTTCTCGGCATATCGAGGACAAGCCTCTGGAGGATACTCAAAGAGGAATAAGCCTTTTTTAGTGGTTGTTTAAGGAGAGGACAATGCATTTCAGGATTCTCATTGCGGAAGATGAAGACATAACACGAAAACATCTCACCTATGCCCTCAAGAAAGAGGGGTACGAGGTTGTCGGGACGCGCAACGGGCGCGAGGCCCTCGAACAGATGGAGAAAGAGTATTTCGACATACTCATTACCGATGTGAAGATGCCTGAGATGAGCGGAATCGAACTCCTCGAGAAAACCAGGGAAAGATACCGGAATATAGAGGTGCTCATTGTCACCGGATTCGGCAGTATCGATGCCGCGGTTGAGGCGATGAAGAAGGGGGCGTATGAATACATCACAAAACCCTTTAATCTCGATGAGCTGATCATCAAGGTGAAGAACATCTATGAGCGGAAAATAATGAAAAGGGAGAACGTCGCCTTCAAGACGTTCTTTGAAATGCACAAGGGCGTCTCGATCGTCGTCCGCAGCGAGATCATGCGGAAGATCATGTCTGCCGTGGAAGATATGAGGGATTCCGACTGCAATGTTCTTCTTGCCGGTGAAAACGGGGTGGGGAAAGTTCTGCTCGCAAGGATCATTCACTTTACGAGTACGAGACAGAATATGCCCTTTCTTTCGATAAACTGCGCCACACTGCAGGAGGGCCTGCTTGCGAAGGAGCTCTTTGGTTCAGAGGAGGGAGCAGACGATGCTCTCAGGGTGAAGCAGGGGCTAATCGAGATTGCGGACAACGGTACTCTTTTTCTCGACGAGATAAATGAATTGTCTTCTCAACTTCAGGTAAGGCTGCTGAAGGTCATCGAAGACGGCGAGTTCTACAGGGTGAATGGAACGAGGCCGGTACCTGTAAACGTAAGGTTTATCGCTTCAACCTGTGAGAATGTAAAGCAGTTGGCCGCCGATCATACGTTCAATGAAGAGCTGTATTATCGCCTGAATGTAATGGATATCTTCATTCCGCCTTTGCGGGATCACAAGGAGGATATTGAACCACTCTCTGAGTATTTCCTCAAAAAGCATCTCCCCGACTCTCATAAAACCATATCCGGCTTTACAGAAGAGGTGATGGAGA
>JAOUFP010000306.1 GCA_029858145.1 Nitrospirota bacterium
GCCTCGCCCCAGGAAACTTCCCGGAACTCGCCCTCTTTCTTGATCAGGGGGGTTTTCAGGCGGTCAGGGCTGTTGACAAAACGGTATCCGAAACGCCCTTTTACGCAGAGCCAGCCTTCATTCCAGGTGTAGGGTTTTGATGTTATCTTGACGATCTCGTTCCGGGCGACATGGGCGGTGATGCTGCAGCCGGTGCCGCAGTAGGGGCATACCGTCTCGACTTCCATTGCCCCGCTCAGCCGACCCTTCTGTTTCCAGAGCTTTCCCGACAGGGCGCCTGTCGGGCAGACAGCGATGCATTGGCCGCAAAATTCGCAGTCGAGGTCCTCTTCGTAATTGGTGCATATCTTTGTGTTGAACCCCCTGTAGCCGAAGTCAATCGCCTCGACCCCCTGCACTTCGTCGCATACCTTTACGCATCTTCCGCAGAGGATGCATTTTTCGAGGTCACGTTCAACAAAGGGGTTGCCGTCCCGCTTTGTGTATATCCTCCGTTCGCCGGCGAGTCTGTTTTCGCGGATGCCGTACGCGTAGGCAAGGTCCTGAAGAGGACAGTTGCCGGCCTTCTCGCAGAGCATGCAATCATTCGGGTGGTCCGAGAGGATAAGTTCCAGCACCATCTTTCTCAGATCCTCAAGTTCATCCGTAGAGGTCGAGATCTCCATGCCCTCACTCACCAGGGTGGTGCAGGAGGCAAGCGGCTTCGGGAAGCCTTTTATCGAGACGATGCAGAGCCTGCAGCCGCCGAAGGGGGTGAGCTTCGGGTGGTGGCAGAGCGTAGGGATGTGGAAGCCGTGTTTTCTCGCTGCCTCGAGAATCGTCATGCTGTCAGGGACCGACAGCTTTTCCCCGTTGATCATAATGTTTGCCATAGCTATTCCCTTCCTACCGATCTGAACTTGCATGCCTCAAAACAGGCGCCGCACCTGATGCAAAGGTCAGGGTTTATCGTATGCGGCTTTTTCTTTTCACCGGTGATTGCTTTTGAGGGGCAGGCCTTCAGGCAGGCCCCGCATCCCTTGCAGAGTTCTTCGATGATGAAATATTCAAGAAGCTCCTTGCATACCTTGGCCGGGCATTTCTTTTCCTTTATGTGAGCCACATATTCTTCGCGGAAGTATTTCAGTGTGCTGAGGACCGGGTTCGGTGCAGTCTGTCCGAGTCCGCAGAGAGAGGTTGCCTTGATGCCGTTGCTCAGTTTCTCAAGGAGGTCCAGGTCGTCTTCCTTCCCTTCTCCCCGTGTAATGCGCTCGAGTATCTCCAGGAGTCTTTTCGTTCCCACCCTGCAGGGTACGCACTTGCCGCAGGATTCGGACTGGGTAAACTGGACGAAATATTTCGCCATGTTCACCATGCAGTTACTGTCGTCGAGGACAATCATGCCCCCGGAGCCGACGATAGAGCCCGCGCGCGCGAGAGATTCGTAATCCACATCCAGGTCGAGCAATTTTGAAGGAATGCAGCCTCCGGAAGGACCTCCTGTCTGTACCGCCTTCAGAGGTCTGCCGCCTTCAATCCCGCCGCCGATATCATAGATTATTTCCCTGAGGGAGATGCCCATCGGAACCTCGATGAGTCCGGTATTTTTTATCTTGCCGGTGAGCGCAAACACCTTTGTCCCCTTTGACCTCTCTGTGCCGAAGGAGGCATACCAGCCTGCGCCCTTTCTGATGATGTAGGGGATATTCGCCAGCGTTTCAACGTTGTTGATGACGGTAGGCTTCTGCCATAGCCCGCTGTATACCGGAAAGGGCGGCTTCGGTCTCGGCATCCCCCTCTGGCCTTCTATCGAGGCGATCAGCGCGGTCTCTTCACCGCATACAAAGGCGCCGGCGCCGAGTTTGATTTGAATGTCGAATCTGAAGTTGGTATTGAAGATATCCTCTCCGAGGAACCTCCGATCATAGGCCTGTTTAAGGGCGATTCGAAGCCGTTTTACCGCCAGGGGATACTCCGCCCTGATATACACATACCCCTTGTGTGAGCCGATCGCAAAAGCGGCAATCAGCATCCCTTCGATCACTGAATGGGGATTGCCCTCGATGACGGCCCTGTCCATGAAGGCGCCGGGGTCGCCTTCGTCTGCATTGCAGATGATGTACTTTTGATCGCTTTTGCTCCGCCGCGCGAGCTCCCATTTGAGGCCGGTGGGGAAACCTGCTCCGCCTCTGCCCCTGATGCCCGAGGCCTTGATTTCGTCGGTCACGTCATCGGGGAGCCATGTCGTAAGGACCTCCCGGGTCGGTTCGTATCCTCCCGCGGCAATGTACGCATCGATATCTTCAGGGTCGAACTTGCCGCAGTCGGAAAGCACGATCTTGAACTGCTTTGAATAGAATTGTTCGTAATCGCTGTCAGTAAGCCATTCCTGCACCGCGGCGCCGCCGATGATATGCTCCCTGACGATGCGGCCGGCCATATCCGGTTTTACATATTGATAGGTGGCTTTTTCTCCATTCATATGCACTTCAACGAGCACATCCCGCGCGCAGAGTCCGAGGCACCCGACCTGATGGGAAGAGCAGTGCTCTTTTACCTCCGCAGGGATTCCGGCTTCCGAAAGACTTTTCTGGAAGGCGTCGAGTACTTCCTTGCCTCCCGCCGCAATCCCGGCTGGTCCCATGCAAACTCTGACGACAATCCCCCTGTTCACTTGCTTTTCCCCAGTTTCCTGATTGCTTTGAGGAGGGCGTCAGTGCCGGTCTTCCCGTATGCAGTACCGTTTATCAGCACTACCGGCGCAAAACTGCAGGTGCCGAGACAGGCGACCTTTTCAAGGGTAAATTTGCCGTCCTGCGTCGTATCTTCCCCTTCGGGAAGTGCGAGTTCTCTCGTGAGGCCGTTGATGATCTTTTCAGCGCCCTTTACGTGACAGGCGGTGCCGCAGCAGGCGACTATTTTGTTCTGCCCCACAGGTTTCAGCCGGAACTGGGAATAAAACGTAGCGACGCCGTAAAAGCGGCTTGGAGCAATGTCCATTTCCCGGGAAAAGAAATCAATAGCCTCCCTTGGGATGTAGCCAAAGGCTTCCTGTGTATCCTGCAGAAGGGAAATAATGTTCCCTCCATTTTTCAGGTGGTCGCTGAGGATTATTTCGAATTTATTAATCATAAGGTTTATTTATTAGATTATAATCATATATCATCTTCTTTATCCAGATGTTTTTGTCCGGCGGAAGCCGCAAGGAGGGGGAAAAAAAGAGACTCGCTGCAGCCCGGGCAGTGCTTTCTGAGGAATGCCTTTGCCGTTCAGCGCGATGTTATATAGTCCTTGAGATAATGAATTTCTGAGGTGAGTTTGCTCACCTGTGTCTGAACAATATCACGGATGGACAACATCCCGATAACCCTCGCCTTTTCGACGACGGGCAGATGCCGTATGTTCTTCTCGATCATGACACACATGATTTCGCTTATGTCATCATTCTGTTCGGCAACAATGAGGTTGGTTGTCATGGCGTCCTTTATGGCGATGTCTTTGAAGCTTTTTCCGCTGGTCGCAACGTAACACTTCACCACATCTCTTTCCGTAAACAGGCCGACTGTATTGCTGTTTTCGGCAACTATAAGCGCGCTGATTTTTTTATCGTTCATCAGCCGTATCGCATCCTCAACCGAGCTGCCTGCATCGATCGATACGACGTCTTTCCCTTTGGTCTTTAAAAGATTTTTTACTTTCATGTTTTACCTCCAGCCTGGATCTTCAGGTGTTTCCAGCAGAGCTGCCTTGCAAGGCAGGTGACATATTATACGGTAATTATATAGGGAGAGGATAATTATGCAAATAATTTAGTTTAATGGGAGAGCATAATTTTATTATGCACATGCAATGTCCTTTGATTATTTTCCCTGAAATTCAAAATCTTATGTCATAACGGGACCTAAGATTTTCGAAGTAGATACCAGTCTCCAGTCACTCATCACTGTTTTTATGCCTTCACGCATACACGCTTCTACGCATTCACTCGTTTTGGTTGTAGATTCATTGCTTGCTACTCGCTGCCGTCTTTTATGATTTTTTTAGCATATCTGCAAATGGATTTGCCGAAATGCACGGTGACGCGAAAAGACAAATGAATGAAAACAATGAGTTAGGGCTGGCATGGCAAATGCAATTATATATTGCAGGAAGCAAA
>JAOUFP010000009.1 GCA_029858145.1 Nitrospirota bacterium
CCATAACCGCCTTATATCCCTGTTCCCACGATACAAGCTGAATATCTGCACGAATGGCGCTCCTTTTAATCAGCTCCCGAACCACCTCCGTTGCCAGGCCGGATAGCTTGCCTTTTTCAACGAAGTTCATCGGAGGATACGCCTCTGTATAAATCTTCAGACCAGCTGTTTTTATGGCATCGGCCTCAATTGGCGAGGCATACCCGGCAAAAACGAACAGACTCAATATTAGGCACGAGAACCTGAATGTTTTCATGATTTTTTTCCCCATTTACTTGGTTGTCATTGGAAGACTTAAGTTATTCAGAGATAAGCGACGATGGTCACTCCTTTATCCGGATCGTGTATATCATCCCGAGATACTCGTCCCCTTCGTACACCGGGACCATGAAGAAAGCACCTGTCTTCCCCTCCATAAGAGGGCAGTCGAAGGAACTCTCCTTTTTGCCTGAAAGCGCCCGGAGCATTGGCTTGGACGAAGGTGTCTTTGAGGTCTTCACATCGAAATTGATCAGGCTGTTTTCTTCGGGGTATCCATAGCGGTTCATGCCCTGGCTGTCGAGCCACTGGACGGAATAAAGCCCTGCCTGTTGCGCATAAAAGTCCGTAAACATGCGCCGGATACCCGTACGGTCGCCTCCGGACAGGGCCTTCTTCATGTCAGCATTTTCCGCCAGGGACCTGAGCGCATCATCATATGAAGCCCTTCTTGTCTTTGCGATGTCTTCGCCGGAAGAAAGTGCATGCCCTGCCCTGACGTGCATCATAACAAGCCGCCACAAGGTTCCGTGCAGCCCGACGGTCGTCCAGTACGCATCCTTCTTGACCACTTTTTCCGACCCTTCCTGCCTGAACTCATAGCTGCCGGAGCCTTTCTCCTCTTTGCTGATCAGTGTCCCCAACGCAAGAAGCTGGGGGAATGGCTTGTATAGAGGATCATCAAACAGCATCCGGCCCACCTCTTCCTTGTCTGCGTCGTAGAGGATCCTCCCGTCCGTCTGCATCACGAACGCTTCCGCAGGCATTCCCTTCAGCACAGGGGTGATGACATACGAAAACAGGGATTCTGCTCTGAAGAGCACGCTGACCGAGCCGGCGAGTTCTCCGTCGGCAGAAAATACGGGATGTTCCAGATCAACGGCGTCGATGCCTTCGACGGTCTTGATAACGTTGCTCAGGACCGGCTTCTTCGACTTCTGAAGACGGATTATCTGTTCCTGCGCGCTTATATCACTTCCCTCGAATTCCGAGTATTCCTCAGGCACGACCAGCACCATCCTTCCGTTGCGGTCCACAACCGCGCAGTCCACCGCATAAGGGCAGGACCGGCAGAGGTCGCCGAGCATCTTTCTCGTCCCTGCGGCTTTCAAATCTTCTCCCGCGAGGCTGCCCGCGAGCCGGGCAACGTCCTGGTCCACTTTGTTGAGCTCTGCGGTGATCTCCTTTTCGAGTTCAGACAGGATCGGAGGAAGTTCCGCCACAGACTGGCCCGGCTTTCCGGTAACAATTCCGATGGCAAAGACCCAGCCGGTCAGAGGGAATTTTCTGAAGACAACCAGCCTCTCACCATAAAAATCATATGTCACCACGCCCTCGGGCCTGGAAAGCATCTCTCCGACCGTTTTCGACAGGCTCTTGCTGCCCATGTCAGAAGGATAGGCAAAGAGCAGCGCCGACACCTTGTGGAGGGCGGTCTGCCCCTTTTTATCAAGGGCGTAAAAGAACATGTTTCCCGGAAGCCCCATTTTTTCATCAAGCATCCTGCTTATGTCCTCCACCGCAAGAGATGTCCCGAGGGCCCCGATTATTTTTCCATTCTTTTTTACCGGGACCGCAACGATAACAGACCGCTTCCCTGTAGATGTGCTCAGGACGAGATCGCCGATTATTTCCCCGCCCGCCATAAGACCGGGGAAATACTCACGGTACCGGAGATTAAGGCCTGTCAGCCCCTTTTCCGGCGTATAATATGATCCGTCCGGCCGTACAAACCATACGCAGGCGGCCTTTATTCCGCTCCTGCCGAATTCGGCCAGCATCCCTTTCATCTTATCCCATTCTCCGCTTTGCGCTTCTTCCGTAACCGACATGATCCTTAGGCCGCGCAGGACGTTTTCGACATGTCCCTCTCCGAGCGCCCCAAAGGAGTTGAGGAGAAGGCGCAAATCAGCAGCATTTACCCCGCCCTGCTCCTGAACAGAAGCCATTTCCTCCGCCGCCGTGGCAGGCAGTGAAAGCACGAAAAAGAATAAGATCATCCTTGCTGTTCTCATGCCACACCTCTTCCCGGGACTCATATCGCTGTTCTCCCTTCCCTATACTACTAACCATAGCACAACGGGACATTCTGTCAAGAAACTCTAAGATGGCGCCGTATCTGTTTTCGATCCCCTGTCCCACGTCCGTTCTGTACACAGCACACGCCGGAACTTTTTGTCTCCGCAGGGACGGCTCAAGGAATGCGTAATATACAGAGCTTAACCGGATTCGAGGGCACTACGACTTTAATTGGCGAAAGAGTCATATATGAACATGCTGGCCCTAGGGGTTTCCTCTATTGGAGCACATTCACCACGCACTCCCCTCCTCCAAGGGTCTGTCCCTTGTTTGTGACGGCCTCTATGTCGACTGTAGCCATCTTCCCTGAGAGCGACGCTGGCACCGCAACGATAGCCGTCAGATTAAAGGGGGTTGCTGTCCCAGGTGCCATGATAGTGCCACAGTCGGCAGGCGGCACCACCCTCGGGGTGCTCAACCAACGATTATACGGCCCGAACATCCCGAGTCCGCCCAGCGTGCCATCGGCATTGCCGATTACGCTCATCATGAAGCGGTTGACACTCGCCGGATCGTAGCAGTCCCGGTTGTAAAGATTCACCGTAACAGTCAGCGGCTGTCCCACATTCACCGACACTGGACAGGCAAGTTGTACCGCGATGGGAGCAGCACCCGGTGACCAGGGCTTTCCTTCGACCACGAAGCGGGTGCCGGCAGGCCTGTACCCGTCATACCAGTCGTCGGGAAAAGGGCTGCCGGGAGATATTTCCGACCAGGCGATCCAAGCGAAATCAGAGACCGTGCCGGTATCGGTTCCGGTCGTGATCATGCCTACCCGTGAATTTGAAGCAAGCGCGCCGAAGATCAATGCATAGTAACCCGGCTGAAGGACGATGCCGCCACCGGGAAGGTCGGCACGTATATCGGCGCTGGTATTGGGAGCGACCATGTCGACCCTGGCCAGGATGTCCGCGCCTGTCCATGAGTAGTACTTCACCGGGTCGATATCGATGACAAAAACCGGTTTAGTGTCCGGAAAGTCGGTCAGTCCTGTGAGTTGCACCACCGCGCCGAAAAAGGTCCGCGCTGGCACGGCACTGCCCGGTATGCCTGCGACGAAATGGCCGCCGATTTTTTTGACAACCATAGGCTCGGCAACCTGAAAGCGCACGCCGAACCACTGGTCATACATAATAGTCGCAAAAGGCCCTGTTACCCCCTTTGCGCCGAGGGGTGCGGATTCATAAATGATCGCCGCGTGGACTGTCGGACAGAGTGCGAACGCCAGGACAATCACCAGCAGAGCCAGCCTCAGCCTGCCATTGACCTCATCACAGAGTGTTTTTTTCATTGTGCGTCATCCTCCATTCAGATATTCTCCCCTGTCCCCTTCAGGTCACACGTATGCCTTCGCAGGTCCCTGTTTCATGGAAGCGAGGGTGTCATTGCGTTAAGGTGCCGCCCCGGCATACTTCTCCCGGGATGTGAGTAAAAGATTCGTAAATAGAGCCTCTTCTGCTCCTGTCACTCGAATCTTTTCACATATTTCTGAAAAATGTCATTTGAGCCCTTCGTATTTCTTATCAAAAAGATCAGGGAGGGGCTTTGGCCCTCCCTGACAGAGCGTGACGAATGCTGCTACTTGGTTGTTATCGTCACCGGCGCAGTGAAAGCGGAGCATCCATCCAGGTTGCAGGCTCTCACGTCGTAGGTGTAGGTCGTCTTCTTCGCCAGCGTGGAGTCAACATAAGTTGTGACGCCGGCTCCTACAGTAAACGAGGTTGTAGTCCCGTTGTTCACTCGCCTGATCTCGAAGTACGTCTCGTTATTCGATTGGTCGACCCATTTAAGCGTGGCCTTGGTGCCGCCCAGTTTGACCGTAAGGTTCGACGGCGCCTGCGGTATCTCTCCCGGCGTCACCGCACAGCCGGTGTTGGAGTAAGCAGAGAAGACCGTCCCGTCAAAGGCCCTCGCACGGTAGCAATAGGTCGACTTCGGCAGGAGGTTCGCATCCCTGTAGGTAATGGCCGAACCCGTGCCGGCCTGAGCCGGGAATGATGTGATGCCGGTAAACGTAATCCCGCCGTCTACAGAGCGCTCGAGGGCGAAGCCGGTCTCGGAAGTCGACCTGTCAGTGAACTGCACGTCAACATACGGCGGTATCGTCCCCACGGGAGACGCTGTCGCCATAAGACTGTCCGGCGCCGTCGGAGGTGTCGGAGGAGTGGTCACCATCACCACGTTGGATTGCGTCGTCGTTATACCATCTGACACATCTACCCGGTAATAGTAAGTCGTATTCGGGCTGACCCCTGTATCGCTGTATAAGTTCGGCAGCGGGGGGGTGTTGAATATAGCGAGTGTGGTGGACGTCGAAAAGTTGTCAATGGAGCGGAGAACCGTATACGATGCTGCACCCTGCACGCTGTTCCATGCCAGATCGACCTGGTTGTAGAGCACGGCTCCCACTGCCAGCACCGGCGCCGTGAGTAGGGCCTTGGTCGTCACCGTAACCGGAAGATCAGGCGGCGAAATACCAAGGGCATTGTAGGCAGAGACCTGGTAGTTGTAGGTCGTGGTCGGCGTCACCGCAGTCCAGTTTGCAGTGTAGCAGCCTGCCGTGCCGGGAACGTTGTTGACCACATCAGCAGGGCAAGGTGGGAGTGTTACGCCGTCTGTCCAGGTGTTGCCGCCTGTTGCCGCACCCGGCGTCTGGCTGCCCACATAGGCGACTATGGCGAAGGGCTGAAGAATCCCGCCCGTCACAGTCTGCCTCTCGATAACAAAGCCCAGCTCACTGAAGTCCTGGTCGAACCAGGTGAGAGTGACTGTTGTATCGGTAAAGCCGGCCACCTTCGTGTTGACCGGCCCGATTACAGCAGCGTCAGGCGTCTTCGCTGAGGTTATGGCGGAATCGACGCTGAAACCTGCCGCGTTGAAGGCCTGTACCTTGTACTGAAAGGTCTTGCCCGGGTTCAGCGCCTCGTGCGTCAATGTTGTAGTCGGCTCAAAGACCACGGCGAGCTTGTCCCACGCAGCTGTACACGAAGGATCTGTCTCGCAGACTACGGGTGTCGAAGTGTCCGTGCCGTAGCGCACCGAGACGAGATAGCCGTCCGCTCCTGCCACGGCAGGCCAACTGATCTCCTGCACGTTGGGGTCTGTAATGCCTGTGGCAGGATCTATCGGGTTGGCTACCACAGGTGCTGCAGGAGGTGCAGGAACTGCCGTCACCGCAGTGTCTGCAGCGCCGACGAGGAACGGTGCGCCCTTACCCGTCTCGAGCCATGCAGCGTAGGCGATGCCGCCCCAGTGGTCCTGCAGGGGATCGCCGTTGAGGTCATTTCCCAGTCCGCCAAGCGTGTCGGAGATGTAAGTCGGCGTAAGCGGGTAGTTGGGATCGAAGATGCTCGGCGGAGCCTCGGGCCTTGGGCCTGCCTGATTTGTGGCTGCCAGTCCATTGAGACCCTGGTTCAGGTGCTCCATGAACTCCCTGGTGTGCGTCTGCCAGTAGAGCTCTGCCCTGGCGGTGAGTGTCAGTCCCGATGTAGCGATGAAGGTATAGGTCACGGTGTCGGTGTTGTCAGTGAAGCGACCCGGGTCCTCAACAGGCTGCAGACAGGTTCCTGCGGTGCCATCAGTGCAAGGAACGTTCTGGTTTGTATAGAACTTGACTCCGTTTGCCGCGTAAGCAGTATAGTCAAATCCAGCCGGCGGAATCTTGTTGTCGAAGGCGATCGACTTGTTCAGGAGGTTCGATGTGATCCCGTTCGAGTCGCAGACAACTCCCGGGGCGTTCGAGTCGAGGTTTAAAGGCGTCATGCATGTACCTCGCTCGTAGACCATGACGGCGTTGTCAACTCTGGCATCAATCGCAGGTGTGAGGGCGAGCGTCAAAGCCGGGTCAGCGGCGCTGTTCGAGAGAATAGCGTTTGCTTGATCGTAGTAGCCGGACTCATACACTACGGCAGCTCCGTCTTTCACCTCGAGGCCGATCCACATCCTCCGTCCGTCAGGATAGCCTGAGGGGATCCTGTGGCCGGCGTTGTTGGTCACCTTCACCGTGACGTCGTAGATTCCCTGGTTGCCCCGTTCTCTCGGTCCGTCAATGATCGCAATGCTCGCTGCTTCCTTGAGTGCGATCTCGGTGTTCCTCGTCGCACGGTCAAACATCGGCCCCCTGTCAGAGAGCATGCCGGGAAAGATCGTGGGATCGTGGCCGGTGGGCGCGCCGATGACCTCAAGGTCTACCTCAGGGTAGAGGATCTTCATCATCTGGGGGAGGTCACGGTTGGCACCGACGAGCTTGTGAAAGGCCGTTCCGCCGTTGGGGTTGCGGTCCCTGCCATACGGATACCAGCCTGCCAGTGTCGGGTCAACGTTCAACGTCACCTTCGCGTTGTCTGCGTACTCGTGCTTCTTCGTCGGCATGTGGCAGTCCTGGCACCGCGTCTTGGCTGTCGGATCGGCTGCATAGGCCCTGCCGAAATCGCTGTACTTCCACTCGGTGTAGGTCCGCTGCTCAGGCATGCCGTGGTTCGCGACCGGAACGGTCAGGTCATGGCAGGAGCCGCAGAACTCGGGTGTCCTGATGAATGACCCATCCCTCGTCGGATGCTCTATGGAGATGGCGTACAACGCGTCGTCCGCAGGCGGGCCGATCAGTTTATCGAACTGGAATGTGTATGACCCGTCAGGGTTGATCCATGGCACTCCGGGAGTTGTCGGGTTATATCCCCAGGTCTGCCCCGTGTAGTCGCCAATAAGTGGTGAGTCGCTGAAATATGGGATGAAGGAACCGGAGTATTTGCCGCCGTACCCCATGCCGTCATGGAACTGCAGCGTGGAGTCACCTAAGGGTTCGCCGGCTATCGGCCCTTCAGGGTACGGATTACCCTGATGGGGCCAGTCGGACACCCCTGCCAGCATGTTAAAGGCCGGCGACGCAATCGGCGCGGTGATGGCCAGGCCTGTCGCCGGGTCTATTCCCGTCGTCTTCCTGCCCGACTTGACGTTACCGATCACGCGGTGGCACATCTCGCAGGAGATGCCCTCGGTGTCCGTTGAGAGCAGGATGCTCTGGATCGTGTCGCTGCCGTCGGCAGCGCCGCCGAGTATGGGATCGAACCTGCCGGAAAGCCATCCATTGGGGCTGTGGCAGCGCATGCATACATTGCCGGTGCCGTCAACGCCGAGGAGGTTCTTTACGGTGTTGTTCACCAGAACCTCATTTGCCCTGAAGATCGGGTCGCGCATTGCGCTTGCCATGTTGCTGCCGCCCCAGTTGGCGCCGTGGCCCGCGGTCTGGTCTATGGTCCCGCCGTGGCAGGCCATACAGGTGACGACGAACTCAAAGACGTTGTACGGCGCGGGGAAGGTGATGTTGGGCAGTTCCTGCTGCTGGGTGCCGGGATTGGCGCCTGATGTGCCGGTTCCCGCAGGTCCTGCAGGAGTGATCCTTCCCGGGATATCCGCATAGACAATACTCACAATCATCAGCATGAGCGTGAGAAGAGATAAGAGCATCATGGTGTTCTTTTTCATGGCTTCACCCCCTTGATCTTCGCAACGTCAGGCCAGAGCGCGGCATCCATCTGAATCGTGCCCTCGAACATTTCGTTGCCTGTGAATGTCCCCTCGCCCCTCGCCCATACTCTGCCATTAAGAGACATGGGGAAAAGCACCCGGGCACTGAGAGCGCCCTGGGATGCGCACGGGTTGAAGTTTGACGTCGCAAAGAGATCGCCTCTTACCACTCCTTCGCTGTGCCGTGCCTTTTTCTCTGTTTCCGATGCATTCTCATCGGTTATGCTCCACTTTCCCTGGACATACCAGGTCCCCGCCTTCTGCCCCGGCATGTCCTTTGCGGGCAAAAAAGCGCTCATGGTGATCCGCAATGTCCCCTTTTTGATGGGCGCGTCTGGACTGACGGCATCTGCTGCCGCCTCGATAATGTAGCCTTTTGTCAGCGTCCCTTTGTTGTTGGTCATTGTCTTTCCGGGGTCAACCACCTGTGCATTGCTGATCTGCCAGTCAAAGGCAGAATAGGTAATTGAGTCGGGAAGGCTTTTTGCGGTTGATGGAAACGGACTTGAAATGGTGAGCCCCAGAATGAAGATGCTCATGGAGAGAAAAATCCCTTTTTTCATACTTTCCCCCTTGCCAAATTTTTTTCGAATTCCTCGGTTTAAAACCTTATAGTGTTATGCCTTTTCTTTTCATATCCGCCATGTTATCTGCCCGGGCTCTCGACCGGGTGGTTGCGGTGACGGAACTAACGCGAAAGTTTCTTTTTTTGAATCATATTCGCCTCACCTCCTGAAAGCATGTGCCCCTCGCCCTCAAAAAAGACGGGGCACCGGACGCGATCCCTTCCTCGCAATCCGGCCATCTGATTTGCTTATAGAAACAGACGCAACACTTTTCGGTCACCTTCTCAGAAAGTCCACCTCGACAGGAAAAGCGTAAATAAAAAAAATATCAGAAAAATCTTCTTTTTAAATTCAGTTTAGCAGTTTCTTTTTAAATGTCTTGTGGCATTCTTGCTCTTTTTTAGTCTAAAATTGCTTTTTTATGGCATTTGAGGCTGGCAGTGGGGCAAAACAGGCGACCGGCAAATGGATGCTTTATTACAATACGCAGCGGACTCGATCCGGCCAGGGCGGGGAGTGGCGGCATGAAAGCCAGCGGGCTCCACCTTGAATCAGTTGCCAAACTGTCAGATCAAGGCTCTTTATCCCGGAGAGAGCTTCGTCCCTTTTGCGGATATCCCGGCGACTGTAATTACCATTGACAGATACTATCAACAACAAATAGATTATAACCGCAACTAGGAGATGAAAATGGCCGCGTCCCCTGTTTCATGTCCAACTGATGGAAACCTGTTGATATCCCTCTGGCCGTAACAGACGAAGCCATGCAGGAAAATCCCGCAAGAAGGAGGCTGGATAATGAAGATATTCAAAAACCTCAGAAGGACAATAATGATAGTTCTCTCCGTATCAATGCTCATAGGCTATGTTCCGGATGGTGAGCCTCAATTAATACACCCTGTCCCGGGAGGAATCAGGACACCGGCGGAAAGAGTGAAAGAACCGGTGCGAATTCCTGCTTACCCCCGGATAAGAGAATTTTCTCTCACCCCGAATGTCTGGCTGACAGGTGAAACCGGAAATATAACGTTCAGATGGAGGGTTGAGCCAGGTCCGGGCGGCAGCCCGGTCAGGTCGGTAGCCATAACCAGAAAGTCGGGATACGGCCCGGCAATCAGCTATTCAGGCGGCCCGGCAGGCGGTCTGCATGCGTTGGATATTCCTTCGGCGTCGCTTGTCCCGGAAGGAAGAACCATCTACACACTTACCGCAACAGACGAAAAGGGCGCGACAAGCACAAAAACAGCCGTACTTGAAGCAAAATCCATGAGTTCAGTGAGGGGAGATATTTCTCTGGTGACCCTGACGACTGAACCTGCGGAGATATCCGAAGACTCGCCCTTTACTTTTATACTGCAGCTCAATAACCGCAGCGGCGTGCGGGTCCCCGGAGTGAACATCCCTGTGAGGGGAAAGGACCTTGGAATGATGGAAGCGGGCAGATCACTGGATTCATTACCGCCACCTCCAAACCAGGGAGAGCTCAGGGCGCAGGTTATCGAGCCCGGAATAAACACGTACCGGATCAGATGTGCTCCCGGGGTGCCCCCGGGATTGGCAGAGAGATATCTTTTTGAGATGGTCCCGGTATATGGAACCTGGACGATTTCCTATATCTGGGCGCGTCTGGAATTCAGCAGGAGCACCGCTGACAGAACCTATTACAGAATCAGGTACGGGATCCGATAAATTTTCTGCCGGCTGTTAATTTGCGCCTCCCCTCAGGCGGCGGTGATTTCAGCTGTTATAATTTAATTATGTATGATCCCGTTACGCTCGCGGAGTTCACAAAAAAAGAGGTCTGCAGGGACAGCCTGAGGAAATACTACCGCTTCAGGCACGCGCGGTTTTACGGCGGCATCTCCACCGCGGATTGTGTCGGCTGCTGCCTGAGATGCGTATTCTGCTGGTCATGGAACATCGTCGCAGGGCCTGAAAAACACGGAAGCTTTTACACCCCTGAAGAAGTTGCGCGAAGACTCTTAACCATCGCGAGGAAGAAAAGACTAAATCAGATGAGGATAAGCGGCAACGAGCCGACGCTGTGCAGGGAGCATCTTATCAATGTTCTTAAATTGATACCGGAGGACTATCTTTTTATTCTCGAGACAAACGGCATATTGATCGGCAATGACCGGACATACGCCGAAGAACTCTCACATTTCCGGAATCTTTATGTGAGGGTAAGTCTGAAGGGAACATGCGAAGAGGAGTTCTCAAGGCTCACGGGATCGGTCCCCGGGGGATTTCAGCTTCAGTTGAGGGCGCTTGAGTTCCTGAGGGATTGCGGAGTGCGCGCGCATCCGGCCTGCATGATAAGCTTCAGTACACGTGAAAATATTGCGGCACTGAAAAAGAGACTGCGGGCGATAGACCCTGCCTTTGAGGATTTTGAAGCCGAGGAACTCATCCTCTATCCCGCTGTCGTTGAGAGACTCAGGAAGCGGAAGATTTCTTATTTTACCGGCTACAGGCCTGACGGCATACCCGCAGAACAGGTATGAAAAAAGAGACCATCCTGTACGAAAAACTTGATAACAACAAGGTCCGGTGCGGGGTCTGCCAGAGGAGATGCGTTATCTCCGAATCCCGCAGCGGCTGGTGCAGGACGAGGGTCAATGAGGGCGGAAGGTTGTATTCCCTTATATACGGCGAGGTATCATCCCTTTCCATAAACCCCATCGAAAAAAAGCCGGTGTTTCATTTTTACCCCGGTTCAAAATGGTTTTCTGTCGGCAGCGTCGGCTGCAACTTCCGCTGTCCGGGCTGTCAGAACTGGGACATATCCCACTGGAAGCAGGGAGAGATGCACACTGAATATATCTCTCCGGCTGAGCTGGTCAGCCGGGCAAAGGCCTCCGGATGTTTGGGCATATCGTGGACATTCAACGAACCCGTGTTATGGCTTGAATATACGATCGACGGCGCGAGGCTCGCCAAAGAAGAGGGGCTTTACACGAATCATGTTACAAACGGTTTTATCTCTGAAGAGGCATTCGACCTGATAGCCCCGTTCCTCGACGTCTACCGGGTCGATATCAAGGCCTTTTCCGAAAGAACGTATATGAGGACCGGGCACATCAAGGAGTTCAGAGGCATCCTTCTCATCGCTGAAAAGGCGAAGAGATACGGCATGCACGTGGAGATCGTCACAAACGTCACCCCCGGATTCAATGACAGTGAACCTGAACTCCGGGGGATCGCGTCATGGATTAAGAATCATCTCGGACCGGATACGCCGTGGCATGTGACGAGGTTCTATCCGCATCTCGAACTCGCCCATTTATATCCCACGCCTGTTTCGGTCCTTGAAAAGGCATGGGCAATAGGCAAGGATGAAGGGCTATGGTATGTGTATCTTGGAAATGTCCCTGGACATAAATGGGAAAACACCTGCTGCCATCAGTGTGGTGCGTTGTTGCTTGAGAGAGATATTTTTGAGATAGTGAAAAACAGCATTCAGGATGGGAAATGTCCGGAATGTCATACCGTGATACCCGGGAGGTTTTGAAGAACGCCTGCAGCGATACGATTCTTTTCGGGCCGCTTTTCAGTCATTCGTGCCCCTGCTAAATGCATTTTGGGGTTAAACGTGTGTGCCACTTGACACTCCGAAAATGGTAGAATAAGACGCATTCTTGATTTAAGTTCCCGGGAGTTAAGATGAAAGCGAAAAGAAACCTTATAGTGGTAGGCGACAGGGTGCTTGTCAACCCTGATGACAAAA
Organism: Nitrospirota bacterium; assembly: GCA_029858145.1. GTDB lineage: Bacteria > Nitrospirota > Thermodesulfovibrionia > Thermodesulfovibrionales > UBA6898 > JAOUFP01. Next base: position 12,157 of record JAOUFP010000009.1, read on the forward strand.
GCGAAAGGACGTCTTCCGGACTCTACCTGCCGCCTACAGTCACGGAAAAAGAGAAAGTCCTCGGCGGTTATATTGTCAGGACCGGCCCCGGCTATGCGGTACATGATCCGGTATCTGAAGACTACCTCTCTTCAGAAAGGAAAATATTGAAGTATATCCCGCTGCAGGCGAATGAAGGGGATTATGCCATTTTCCTCAAAGACCAGTCCGTGGAAATAGAGTTTGAAGAGAAGAAGTACCTCATTGTCCCCCATTCGGCCATCCTCGCCCTCGTCCGCACGGATATCGTGGAAGAGAATTAGCGTTTCATCCAATCTTTGGCAGCAGCGTCCACCGGACCGCCCAGTGACCGGCATCCGCATCCTTTTCCAGACAAACGATCCCGCTGTTCTGAAAACGTATGACCGGTTTGTCGGCAGAGCCCGTGATCAGGAACGAAGCCAATCTCTCCATGAACGGGAGATGGCCTACCAGCATGAGGTCCTCTGATGCGGCAATCTTTTCGGCAAAGGCGGCAACGTCGTCCAGCGGATTCAAACCGTCGGCCTTCTGAACACCGGCGGCAGGCTGGAGCGCGGAGGCGAAAATCTCCGCTGTCTGGACGGCGCGTTTCTTGCCGCTCTGCACGATGCGCGCTATCCTGACACCGTGCTCCTTTGCGGCGGAGGCTATTTTCTCGGTCTCTGCCCTGCCCTCGTCAGACAGCCCCTGCTCAGGATCTACTTCCTTTGGCAGACTCTTCCCGTGCTGTACAAGCAAAAGTGTCATGGTAACACCTCCTCAGGCGCTTTGCGCCGTCGTAATAAAAAGCAAAGACTATTGGACTTGGAATACCTCAATTGCAAAGGACAATTTCAAGTGCAGACCCCTCGCTTTCAAGACCTTCCAAAGTCAACGTGCGACACCATTATTTTCTTAGAGCCTTACCTTTAAAAAAATGGACGACTGCATTTCATTCGTCATGCTCCTCATGGACGAAGACAGGATGTTTTATAGCCTGGCAAACGTAAAAACCGTACCTTTCTAAAACGACCCTATGCTCGACCCTGCAAAGCCTGATTGGGGAAGCGTGACGACCTTGTTGTTCCCCGGCATAAATTGCCAGCCGCCGGAATTAAGCTTCTTTACGCATTTCCATTCCAGTGCAGTATCGGACGGAAGTCCCTGCACTAGTCCGGACCATTTCGGCGTTCCCGGCCCGGGGCCATTATGGCCGGGCGGCGGGTTATAGATGTATTCGTAGTATACGCTCGGGGAAAGCAGGACCGCCTTGTTTATGTCCCAGTTGCCGAGTTCCGGCTTGTTCCCCACTACGTATATGTTTTCCCCCAGCGCGGTCCAGCCGTTGTCACAGACGAAATTTACTGTGGTCGTAGGGGCCGCAGGCTGTAATTTTATTGTAAAGGTTTTCTTCTCTGTCACATTCACAATGCCTGATTTGATCAGAATCAGGTTGCGCTTTGCATTGAACCAGCCTGATGAAGAGTTGCTGAAGGCTGCTTCCGAGGTACGTTCGGATAATGCATTTCCGTTGAGCTTTACCTCGCCGGCGCGCGCGTCATCAACAACAAGACGCACAATATTGTTGCGCGAAGAAGGGTCGTTCGCATAGTTTCCGGATGCTTTGTCAATTATTACCGTAACAAGGTTGTTGTTTTTCTGCTGCGAGATGGCCGTTGTTCTCGTCGTGTAGACGGGACGTTTGGCTGAATCATAATTTATAGTCGATCCGTCATCTTCATAGAGCGTGAATTGGGTCGGCGAAGGATCTTCATAAACCTGAACGATCAGTTCATCACGGGGGGAGCCGTCTCTGCGGTGTCCAAAGGCGTCTTTGGTCTGTTCATCAACGTACATCATCGGGATAATTGCGCCTGCCCTGACAAAAACCGGCAGTCTTAAAACACCGTCAATGTATGTCGGAAAGTTATTTATCCACTGGCCGGAACTGTCAAACCAATCGCGCGTGTGGTAATTCACCCATTTGCCCTTCGGCAGATAAATGTTCCGCACATATTCCCCGTGAGCGGCGACCGCGCCTACGAGAAGGTCTTTGCCTATAAGCTTTTCATGTCCTGTAGTGCGCACGTTGGGATCGTTCTGATAATAGTAGACAAGAGGCGGAATAACGGGTTCGCCGAAAAGATAAGCGCGGTATGCCAATGAGTAGTAATACGGGATCAGCTCATAGCGCTGCTTTAAATTTGCCAGGTTTGAACGCCTGTCTCCGACCAGGTTGGGCGCCGTCTCGTAACGCATGTTTGTCTGGAAGCTGTTGTCCGTGTGCGGGCGTACGGGCACGTCGAACCACGAGCCGTTGGCAAACCATTCGGTATACAGTTCATTTTGATATTGCAGGTTGCCTGAATGACCGCTGTTGTATGGCATGCCCTCCCTGCGGAACCCGCCGATGTCGGAGCCGTAATAATCAATGCCGGAGAAGGACATGTGCATCTGGACATTCAAATGCGTTGCCAGCAATTCGAGATTGGAGCCTATATCGCCTGACCACATTGCAGTGCCGAAACGTCCGGAGCCGGATGCGCCGGAGCGGGTGACAATGAACGGCCTGCTGTTGATGATGTCCTTTTTCCTGAAATACCCGTCGTAGATCGACCGGTTCCAGAGAAAGGCGTAAAGATTATGGATGTCGCCGTGACGGTTTTTTGTCCCGGCCTGCGTCACCTCCACGCCGTGATAGCACGCGTCGGGATCGTATTTTTCCGGTTCCCCTAAATCCGTCCAGTGTCCGGCAATTCCTTTTTGCACCAGGTTCGGAAAGCGCCTGTTATCGTGGATCCATGCGCCCGCATCTGGACCGGACCAGTCTATCATTGCCGCCTTGCCGAACCATTCCGTCAGCATTGCCGGGTTATCAAGGGCGGGATTACACACGTTGTTCGTCGTCCTGTAAGCAAAAAGGTTCCCGGCTGTTCTCATCTGTGAAAAGGTGGAAGTGTTTTCATTGACGTAGGATTCTTCGATGGCTACAAGCCCTATGTGGTCGTTTTTGAGAAATGATATGTTTGATTCCGGTTCGGAGAAATAAAAGCCGTTGCCGTCGTTCATATCCTTGTCCCAGTCCAGCCTGCCCATTTTGCTGTCCGGGCTGTTTGGAATGATGCCGCCGAACCACTGCAGATCCAGCACGAACCCGTCCACGGGGAAATTGTCCCGGCGCAGGCCGGCGCGCAGGTCGTCGATCTGCTTCCAGTTTTTATACCCGAATTCCGAAACCCACAGCCCGAAGGCCTTCCGGGGCGGAACCGGAGGAGTGCCGACAAGCTCCATGTAATCCCTGCGGAGGTCGGGAAAGTCGGGGCCGGTCATGATATGGAAACGAATTTGATCGCCCCACATGCGCACTTTCCATTGGTCGCCGGAAAAATCCCAGCGTTGTTTGTAGACGTTATCCATGAATAAGGCATAATTGAGATTATCATCACCGACGGCATACATTACGGGAAACTGGACGTTGCCTACCATGCCCGCCTGCCCGAAGGGCATGAACCCGTTCCCATGAAACTGCGCCTGCCCTGAGGGCTGTTCTTCACGCACTTTGTGCTGCAGCCAATCGCCGTCCGCGGAGCCGAGCGCTTTAAATTGCTGCCCCAGGCCGTAAACGTTTTTCATTTGTCCACTGGTGAGATTGATGCCTTTCCATTCTTTATCAAGATCAGCGGGGCACAATATAGTAAGCAGGCGGTTCATAACCTTGTCGGATATGGAGATGCACAGATCCTGGGTATTCACCCTGACTTTAATCCCTGCGGTCTCAATCACGTCTCCTTCATGCCGGAATATGGAAGGACCCGCATAATCGGTCTTATAAATCATGGGAGAGTTATAAAGAGGCGCTGACTCATTTGGGCCTGCGTCCGATGCAGACATCTCGAAATGCATCAGATCATCATCCAGCGCTTCAATTACCAGATATCTGTTATCCGCGGTGAATTTTACGCGAGGTACTTCAGCAAATGGCGAACCGCAGAAAATCAACAGCAGCGATAAAGCAGCGCATGACACCTTAAGTCTATAGAGAACAAGTGATTTACTGACAAATACGTTTAATGGGTTGGATACTGTTTTCATATTTACATCCCTGCCTTAATAGAGGATTGCGTTTGTTGTACGAGCGGTTGAATAGAAACCAGGTACCGCAAAAAGTCCAGCTTGTCAAGCAAGCCCTCAGCCCTGAGCCGCTGTCCGCAGGAGCAATCATGCTCATTGCCCTCCTGCTACGAGAGGGAGAGAAAACCTTCAGGGGCCAGGCTCGTTGCGAGCATCACCATGTTGATAAAACGGTGGGCCAGCCAGCCCTCTGATTTCCTGTTTTTGCCTTCGATCCAGAAAGCCTCGATCTCTTTCTGAAGCGGGACATACCGCATCAGGTATTCCGCCTGTGCGGAGAGGGAAGAGCCCCTGCCGAAGGCGACGGGATGCTGCATGATGAACTCCTGCATCTGCCTTACAGCATGCAGTCCGATGGACAAGCCCAGCTCCCGGAATGCCAGGCGGTTTTCGGCAGGGCGCCTCATGGAGGCTGCTGTCATCGCGTAGTAGTCAAGGCCCGATCGGGCAGCGTCAAGGACCTCCGGCAGAAGACGGGCATACGGAAAGCTTCCCTTTACGATCAGCTGGGCCATCCTGCAGGCGTCCGCCAGAAGACCGCCGATGCCGAGCGGGTCGTTGGTGATCAACCGTTGTCCCTCGCATATCAGGGCCATCCCGGCAATTTCACCACTGAGGGACGGCAAATCTGTCTGCGCCCCGGATTGAGCGGCCAGGGCCTGAAGCTCGCAGCAGGTGACGAGCCCGTCGAGGGGATCGTGCTGCCCCATGGAGGGAACGAGGACATACGAGAGGTCGATGCTCATCTTCCAGTACATGCGCTTCCGGGCCACGGGCGAAGGGGCATAGGTGAAACGTTCATGGGCTGTTTTTGCCAGCTCCATCGCCCATCTTGCATACGCCGAATTTCCCGTAAAAAGGCCCACCCTGGCGAGTGCATGCATCCATTTGGTGAGATAGTGATAAT
>JAOUFP010000307.1 GCA_029858145.1 Nitrospirota bacterium
GACTGGACTGTGTTCTGTCTACTATCACCTGAGCCCTGACAATACGCGTCTTTTCTGGGACCGGCTTCCGATGGCGATAGCCTTTATGGCGTTCTTCTCTTCCGTCATCGCTGAACGCATCAATCTAAAGGCGGGGATCATGTCTCTTTTTCCTCTTGTTCTTATGGGCATGGCGAGCGTTATTTACTGGTGGTTCACAGAGATAAACGGCAGGGGAGACCTGCGTCCCTATATACTGGTGCAGTATTATCCGATGCTGGCTATCCCTGTCATCATGCTGCTTTTCCCCCCGCTGTACAGCAGGAGCAGGAATCTCATCGGGGTGTTTATTTTCTATGGGTTGGCAAAGATTTTTGAACTGCTTGATGCAGAAATTTTTTCCCTTGGCCAAATTGTAAGCGGCCACAGCCTTAAGCATCTCGCCTCCGCGGCAGCGGCGTTTTGTATTATACAGATGATCCGTCTGAGATCACCGATCTCCACTAAAGAGAAAAAGAGCAGATCATCTCCCTGATGTTACCTTGCCTTCCGGAAACCGAAGACGCCCTGCGTCAGGACTGCTGGGATATCGCCCGCCATCCATTTAAAAATTCAGAAACAGGGTGCTATTATAATCTTGTCCCCTGACAGAACTAAAACTATGAACTATATGAAGATTACAAGCCATTCAAACCCGAGAATAAAAGAAGTACTGGATATCAAACGGAGAAAAAGCAGGGTCAAACATGGTTCTTTTATCATCGAAGGGCCGCATCTCATAGAGATGGCACTCGGCGCCGATACTCCTGTAGGCGAAGTCTTTTTCTCGGAAGCCTTCGGCAGAAAAAAGGAGGGGCAAAAGATTCTGAAACTTCTTGCAGAACGTACGGACAACATTTTTGAGGTTGCTGATCACGTATTCCTCAAGCTCGCTGAAACAGAGACACCACAGGGCATTATCGCCGTGGCAGCCTGCCGTCCGGTCTCCCTGCAGCAACTCAGGTTAACAGGCAGCCCGCTGCTGGTTGTATCAGACGGCATTCAGGACCCCGGGAATCTCGGGACTATCATACGCACGGCAGATGCTTCCGGCGCCGGTGCCGTTGTCATCCTTCCCGGCACGTGTGACGTGTTTATGCAGAAGACTATCAGGGCAACAGCCGGAAGCCTTTTCAATATCCCGGTCGTTCACGCTCTTGTCGACGAGTTTACAGACTGGCTCCGCTCGCGCAAGATCAACCTGGCGATTACCGCGGCTGATGCCGAACACTCTCTTTTCGAGGCCCGGCTCGACAGGCCGGTTGCGCTTGTCTTTGGAAATGAGGCGCACGGCGTACGGGAAGAACTGAAAAGGGCCGCTGACCTAGTGCTGCGCATCCCGATATACGGAAAGGCTGAGAGTCTGAACGTAGCAACTGCCGCCGCAGTCTGCCTCTATGAAGCGGCAAGGCAGAGATCGCGTTAGTATCCATCGGCCCCGTACGGCCTTTTTTTCTAAAATTCCTTGTATACCTTTGCCAGTGAAGCTCCCGCGACATGCATCCTGAACTCGTTGAAATAGCCAAAGGGCGTAGCCATGACAGTGTATCCGGCATTCTCGAGCCTCAGGCGGACTTCCGCCAAAACTTTTTCCGCGAACTCAGGGGACGATTTGCTTGATGAAAGATGATTAAAGGAATGAAGGACAACATTCTTCGTATTGAACTTGCCTGCGAGCCATTTCGTGTTTTTCAGGAACTTCTGAATTATGCCGGAATATTTTCCTTCATCCTCTGCCTCGCAGTGGAAGAAAACAGCTGCCGCGCCGGCCACAGACTCTTCTTTCTCCACGTCAGGCACGTCATCAAGCGTCTTTGAAGCAGTCTTGTACCACCACTCATGCGCGTAAAACATCAGAAGTTTCATGCCTGATTTTCGAATAAATACCCGGCGGCTGTCAAACCGCAATGCCCTGCCTCCATAATAACGTGAAAAAAATGGCGAGGAAATGTTATTAACAGTCTCGAAATAGGATTTGCATTTTAAGAATCTCCCCTCGCCCCTCTTTGTCACAGAGGGGCCACTGCTGACTCCCCTTCGCAAAGGGAGGTAAGGAGGGATTTTCTAAACAGAGGTGGTTTCAATTTTGAAATCCTTAATATATCATGTATCCATGAACGCATACCTTTTGAATGAATGCCTCAAGACAGCAGCAGCGGCGGCAAGACTGGCCGGCGACATCATCGTCAAAAACCTCGGCCGGCTCTCCGGGTCCGACATCCAGACAAAGCAGGCGTTTGACTTTGTGACAAACGTGGACAGGTGGTCCGAGGCCGTGATCATAAAGACAATACGCGAGAAGTTTCCGTCCCACCTTTTCCTGACCGAGGAAACCTTGCAGCAGGAAGGCCCTGCGACATCGTACAGGTGGATCATCGATCCCCTTGACGGCACCACAAACTTCATCCACGGGTTTCCGATATTCTCTGTTTCTCTGGGCCTTGAACATAAAGGAGAGATCATTCTTGGGGTCGTCTTTGACCCGCTCAGAGACGAACTCTTCCACGCGATTAAAGGGAAAGGAGCCTTTCTGAACAATGCCAGGATAAAGGTTTCTGAAACTGGCATGCTCGAAAAAAGCCTGATTGCAACGGGATTCCCCTTCAGAAAAAAAGAACTGATCGACCAATATCTCAGGGCCTTCAAGAAAATATTCGCGCACGTCAGCGACATCAGGCGCGCAGGGTCAGCCGCGATCGATCTTGCGTACATCGCTGCAGGACGCACCGAAGGCTTCTTCGAACTGAACCTCAGCCCCTGGGACATTGCGGCAGGCAGCCTGCTCATAAGTGAGGCAGGAGGCGTTATCACTGATTTTGCAGGCGGAGGTCAGTATCTTCTGACGGGAAACGTCGTCGCCGGGAACAGGGAAGTCCATGCTGAACTCTTTTCGGTGATCCGGCAGGTTTTTCAGGGGGTCGTTGAAAGATAGGCCGCACACTTGACCCGGACAAAAGACAGTTATGACCGGCTGATATCTGCTTTCCCCTGGTTTAAAGACCGGTCGGATGGTCAATAAATTCTGTTTCTATACCGAATTTCTTCCTGAGCATATCCCCAACAGCCTTCACACCGAGCGTTTCGGTCGCATAATGTCCAGCAAAAACCAGATTGACCTTCATCTCTTCAGCAAGCGTATAGGCGCTGTGGGAGGGCTCTCCGGTGAGAAAGGTGTCTATCCCGTACTTCTCCGCTTCATTGATCGCAAACCAGCCCCCGCCTGATACAACTCCTACCGTACGGACTTTTCTGCCGAAACTTACGGCGGATGTCCTTGTATTGAGCACCCTGTCTATCCTCGCGGTAAATTCATCGAGAGAGTATTCTTTGGCGGTTCTCCCCCAGTAGCTGATATTTCTGCCATGGTATTTGCCAAATTCCCCCATTTTCTTTATGGACAGGAGTTTCAGCAGTTGGGCGTTATTACCGTATACCGGATGCCAGTCGAGCGGAAGGTGGCAGGCGTAGAGCGAAATCTCTGCATCAAGAAGGGTCTTTATCCTTTGCCTCAGAACCCCCCTGACACTTTTTAACCCGCCCCAGATGAGTCCGTGGTGCACAAGGAGAAAATCTATCTTCTTTTCCGAAGCCTCTCTGAAGACATATTCGCAGGCATCGACAGCAAGACCTGCTTTTCGTGCGATTGCTTTGCCTTCAATCTGGAGACCGTTTGCGCTTTCGTCTTCGCTGAAATCTGAAAGACGAAGTTCGGCATCGAGAAAGGGGACAAGTTGAGCAAGCCGGATCTCTTTCACGCGCCTGGGTTACGCCTTGCAGGCACCTTCGAGATTCAACTGAAAGGTGCCCCAGAGTTTGCAGTCAGGACATCTCCCCGCCCACTCATCTAAGGTATAGCCGCACTGCCTGCAGCAGTAAGGCAGCCTGAGGGAAGACTTGATATCCACCGCTTTCTTGAATTCCTGGACCGCCTTCACCGGCTGATTTTTCCGCATATACAGATTGCCGAGTACATGGTGCAGCTCAGGATACAACAATCCTCCGGTATCAATTCCCGTAAGGATTTCAAAGGCGTCATCCACCATCTCCAGCCGGT
>JAOUFP010000308.1 GCA_029858145.1 Nitrospirota bacterium
ACCCCGTCTGGGTGCAGTTCCATATCTTCAAGTTCACCCAGATTCCCGGGCAGGACACCCCTTACTACAGCCCGGCTCCCGTGCGAGTTCGGAAGAGCTCTCAGCACCCATCCGTCGGAGTGGCTATGCTCTTCGTTCCACTTTCAACTCTCGGTGCAGTCGAAGAGAACTACACCGTTACCATAAGCCTGACGGACTGGTCCTACATAAGTGTGTATCCTGCCGAATCTTCGCTTACGGTCTACAACCCCGATGGAAGGTTTTTCACAGGAGGTGGCTTCATCCTCGACCCCACATCGGGAATACCAAACAACTTCGGCTTTACCTTCAAGTACAGCAAGCATGGCAAGCCCCAAGGCAACATCGTCTACATCATAAGGAACGAGGAAGAAGGGACCAAGACAAGGATCAAGAGCAACATGCTGACCTCGGCCGGGTTCCTGCCGGGCAACCCTGTCGGAACTCCCACAGCCATCGCCGAGGGCAAGTGCAACGTTGCCGTCTACGACCTTCTCACGGATGAGTACCTCGGAGGGGCAGGGAATCTCAACTGCAGACTCACCGTGGAGGACAAAGGGACTTCGGGCATCGATCAGGACACCTTCTATCTCAGGGTCTTGTATCCGGACGGAGTGCCCTTCGAACCTGCTGACATGAAGAAGAGCGAGATCTTAAAGGGCGGAAATATCGTGATACATAACACAACGGGAAAATGAAGGGCTTGGCGGTATGTGTGCAGTTATGGGAGATGCCGTGATCGTGCATAGCAAGGGAGCTTAGAATGAGGCGAAAAGTTTTCACCATAATGACCTGCGTAAGGCTGATGCTCTTTGCGCTCCGGCTCTTCGCCGAGGGGACGCCTAATGAAACTCTTCAGCGGGGAAAGGTCAAGCAATTGAAAATTTACTTCTTAAATTAAAAAAGGCATATACCCTTTAAGTTAAAGGCAATGTCGTAAACCTCATTCGACTACACATCAGGCTGTGCCTCATGCGGCGGCAGCGGTGGCAATGGGACAGTTTTGGGGACGTTGTTTCTAATTGAGAAATTAAATGAGGGGTTACCCATTAAAGGCCACCCTGTCAAGAGCCCGTAATAATCCGTTCGTAAAAAGAGTCTTTTTACGTTCTTTGTTATCAGCCACCATCTCTTCGCCACTCCTGAGGTTTTCATTGCAATCGGTGTCAGACTTGCTGCGGAAATAGACCGACACACAGGTGTAAATACATCGGGGATAACCCGGGCAATCGAGAGAGCGGAAAGACGTGGAGATTAATATCACAAATAGAAACAACGTCCCCCATCTCTTCACACTGTAACCAAAAAGTAACCAAAAATATCCAATATAGATGCAAAATACTGGAAAATACCATAAAGGATGTAATGGCATAACCCATTGAAAATTAAGTGAAAACCTTAAATATGCAGGTAGAAGGCCCACTTACGAAAATGCCTAAAATCGCCTTGACACGGTAGAGGACGGCGGTTCGAAACCGCCCGGGCCTACCATTTATTCGGATATTAAATGCTTCTTTTTGTCTTCCGCACTCTTTTTTTCTTATCAGAACCTGCCGTAATCAATGAGTCTTACATTATTTGGCGTGGACTGGCCGGAAATCCTCAAAAATATCTTGACTGAGACTGTTTCTGTTGATAATAATTCATCCTTACCTATAAGGACAAACTGACTGCAAAGGGCTGATCGCAACGCCGCTGGTCCTGAAACAGGGTCAGCAGGGTTTCCGAAGTAGTAATGGGGAACCTATGCCGATTCAGATATAGGTTTTTATTCACGGGGGTGGGACGGACAGAAAGGTGACGCAGGGCTGCGGATACGGCTAAATGTTGATGCCGTGACAATAAACATGCGCTGAGGGCATAGGTATTGCCTGTTTTAAAACAATGCCGTATGATTTAAGGGAAAGTAATTTTGAGGACCAGAAAAGGGGATATGAAATGAAGGCGGTGAGTTACAAGACAATCCTTGTGGTGCTTTTTTTTGCCGGGCTGCTGAATAGTGGTTGGTTGTTGCTGGCGCTCAGCGCCTCCGCCCAGAATCAGGAAGTCGGCATACATGAGATCAAGGCAGCGCCGGAAAAATTCCTGAATAAAAAAATTACTGTCCGGGGCAGACTCAGGTCAACGGGGCGTAATTATTTTACCGATCCGCAGTTTGTCATTGAAGATGATGCGGGCAACTCTGTAGACGTGAGTCCCTGGGTGCCGCTTGAAGTTCCTCCCCCGATGCCGGGAAAAGAACAGTCTCCTGGTGACCGTCCTCTGGTCATGAGGGATTTTTTGGGCAGGAAACTTTCGGTCTCCGGCACCGTCCGGATTGATCATATGAAAGGGAAACATTTCTTAGACGTCGAATCTGCAGCGGAAGAGACCGGGCAATAGGATGCCGCGCTCTTGCGACCGGCAAATGTTTTTAATTATCCAAAGTGGTTACGATGAAAAATATAATTAAATTCAGGGAGGGTGCTTTTATTAATAATCTGCTGCGTCTCGTTATATTTTTATCGATTTTTTATAGTTCAACGGCATACGCATTGCCCAACCTGACGCCATTCAAGCCGTCGACCTGGTCGGACAAGATCGTTGTATCGAATACAATTGGCACCAATACCGACAGCAGTCCGCTCTATACTACAGACACCCTTTACATTGATTGGGCGGTGCTCAACAATGGTGATGCTGCGACAGAAGCGACCTTTTATATAAAACTCTATGTCGACGGTGTGGAGAAGGCAACATGGGTTGCAGACCTTGAATCCTACTATTATGCGTATATTACAGACTACTCCATCGGCAGCCTGAGCCAGGGGACGCATACGATAAAGATCGTGGCGGATACGAGTAATACTATCGCGGAAGGCAATGAGGCTGACAACGCATATACCAGGACTATTACTGTCACTGACCTCGACGTAAATTCACCCAATTTGACGCCTGATAAGCCTTCAGGCTGGTCGGACAAGATCGTTGTATCGAATACCACGGGGACAAATACGGACAGCGGTGTGCTTTATTCAACAGATACGCTGTACCTTGACTGGGCGGTGATCAATAACGGCCTTCAGCCGACAGCGGCGATATTTTCCACAAAACTCTATGTTGACGGTGTGGAGAAGATGACATGGTCTACGAGCCCGCCTCTGAATGTCGGCGGCTACGCAACCGCTACAGACTATTCACTCGGCGCGTTAAGCAACGGGACGCATACGATAAAGATTGTGACGGATACCGGCGGGACGATCGCGGAGAGCAATGAAACGGACAACGCATACGCCAGGGTAATTACCGTCTTGAAGCCGGGTGCTGCGATAGAAAGGGCGCTGGTGCTCCTTGTCGACTTTTCAGATGAGGAAGGACAGGAATCACGGGAATATTTCCAGCAGATGATGTTTGGCAACATGCCTTCCTCAGCCCCCAAAGGCAGCTTTATGGATTATTACCTCGAAGTGTCATACGGGCAGTTCCAGGTGGTCGGCATGGTCAATAATGCTGATGTGGAATGGATCCGGCTTCCCCAGACCTCCGTCTATTATGCGGCCGGCTGTTATGGTATCTCAAAGGGCTGCACGAATGTATACCCGCAGAATGCCCAGAGGATGGTCGAGGATGCTGTTAATGCCGCAAAAGCCCTCGGTCTGGATTTCGGCCCTTATGATTCCGACAACGACGGCTTTGTGGATTCTCTTTTTGTTATCCACGCCGGCAGGGGAGGGGAGAATTCCGGCAATTCAAATGATATTTGGTCCCACAAGTGGGCAACGAGTTACAATGTGGATACCGGTTCAAAAAATGCGCTCAACAATACGGTCTACGTGCGGACTTATTCAACGGAGCCCGAGTACTGGTATGCTCTTCATGATATGACTATCGGAGTCTATGCGCATGAATACGGTCATATTTTGGGACTGCCGGATCTCTATGACACTGATTATACGTCCCAGGGCGTGGGCAGATGGAGTCTGATGGCCGGCGGTTCCTGGAACGGAACTCTGGGGGATACTCCTGCGCATATGGATGCGTGGAGCAAATACCGTCT
>JAOUFP010000309.1 GCA_029858145.1 Nitrospirota bacterium
GCCGGGCGGGAACCCTCCTTGCCGCTCTTGGTGATGATATTGATGACACCGCCAAGGGCCGAGCCCCACGCCGAGGAAGCCGGCCCCTTGACGATCTCAATCCGGTCGATGATCTGCACCGGGATGCCGGTGGTATAGGTATAGCCCTCACCCACATCGTTTATCCGCACCCCGTCCAATAAGATGAGATTGTGAAAAAATCGCGAGGTATGGATACTATTAACGCCGGTGCCGGCGAAATATTCATTAAAATCGATATGCATGCCGGTCACGATGCGGAGGATCTCGTTGACCGAGTGGGCGTTCATCTGCCGGATCTCCTCGGCCGTGATGATCGAGATGTTCTCGGCCACATGTTTGATTTTAGTCGGCCGGCGAGAAGTGACCTCGATAAGGTCCTCCAGGTCATAAAACAGAAGAAGCTCCTGAATTGTCAACGTTTCGGTATTATTCGGCTCTGAGGCAAGGGAGTCTGAAAAGAGCAGCTGGGAAGTCAGCAGCGCAACAAACAGTAAAACAACAGTATGACCGCATATCTTTATTCTGAATTTCATTGCCTGATCCTCTTTCAACGTCGCATATCCCGTCTCAAAAAAAGCACGCTTTCGCCACCGTCTCAGGAGACCTGGTATTCAGCAAGCGTCCTCGTAAAAAGATACAGCGTCTTTTTATTCTTTCACTGCTAAGAGGCCTGCTATTACATGCCGAGTGTTGAAATTGAAAATACACACCTCTTGGAAAAACAGGTTTTCGCATAAGGAACATACTCCAGGATGGTCTTATAGACACAGCGTACTACCGATTAGAGAGAAATGCAATCGAAAAAATAAGGTTTGTTTCCGGCTGGAGATATTGTGAGAGCATCTGTTCCTGCATGGCGCGTGCTTTATACGTATTTTCTCCGGTAATCCTCAATAATTTCATTTGCCAGTACCTGTCAGTAAGGAGCGCTATACATAATGCGTATTCCCGATCTTCACATTAACTTAAGCCTCTCTGCCGGGCCGCCTCAAGGCATCTTTCCGCCAGGACCTTTTCGGTCAGAGGCAGACCGGCAATACAGAGCATGGCCGGAAATACCGTCATATACCGCAAATCAGAGTCTTGTATCAACAACCTCTCCGGAAAAAGAAGAGGATGCAAGAATGGAACGTTGTTATATGGTTGAATACCGCATTCATACCTGGCCTGCCCGGAAGGAATCACACAGCCTGACGGACTCTTCGATAAAGTCATTCGCAATCCTTCTGTCCCTGATTACCACGAGCGTCTCATCCGAGCTGACACTCGCCTCGTACCAGTTGTAGGAGCCGGTTATCACGGTATGGCCGTCAAAGACCGCGAACTTGTGATGCAGGGGAGAATATACGCTCTCCCAATAATATATGCAGGTAATGTCCATCCACGAGTCCTTCAGCCGCTGGAGAGGGTTTTTCAGGGGCCTGTGGCGGTCGAGGTCCCAGGGTTCCGGAAGCGGGCCGGTATGCGCGATCATCCCGTTGAGGATGATCTTTACCCTGACGCCCCTGTTCCTCGCGTTGATGAGGGCGGTGATCACGTCTGTCTCGTGATGATCATGGTATGAAATTCCCGTAAGATACCCGATATCGAACATGGAGAGGATTATGAACTCTCCGGCATTGTTGATCTCGGTAATGATGGCGTCCTGGGGCCTGTAAAAAGGTTTCCAAGGGGCATGGTGCCTGCCGAAGCTGTAGAAGAGGTTGAAGCGGCTTTCCGGTCTCGTGGCTATCTCCTGAACAACCCCGCCCCTCAGCGCGTGGTAGATGTTCGCGTAGAGGAGGGCGAAATCCCGTGAATAGAAAAAAAGACCCTGCTCCCAGTTTCCCCCCCAGAGGTGGAAATGGAGGTTGTAGGAACTGCAATGGACGACCTCACCGTCGAAGATGATGATCTTTGTATGCATGCTGGAGATGCCCTGGGAGGGGTCGCAGGGGGTGTTGCGCACCACGCCGAGGATGGGGATGCCTGCCCGTCTCATCCTTGCGATATTTTCGGTGCAGTTCAGGGAACTTACCGCTGCCCAATCCGCAAAGCATTCCACATCGACACCCTCTTGCCGTGCGTAAATGAGATGTTCGGCGACGTGGTAGTTGTCAAAATCAAAGATGGCAAGCCAGATGAAATGCCAGCCGTCGGGGTCGCTTTTTTTGCGCTCTATCACTCGGTCTATCTGTCTGTGGATTTCGTGTACCGGGTGCTCAGGGCTCCAGGTATTTCCTCTCGTAAAAAAAGGGCGGATGGGAAGATCATGGCAGGTGGTGTTGATCCTGTCGAGTGCCCCCTGAACTTCACCCTGACGGAGCTCATAAGTCCTGTAATCATTATCTTTAATAAAGTAAGCGTCATGAAAGTCGCTTTTTTCCGTCCACCCTCTGTGAAAATCGTCAAGCGTCGCGAATTTATAATCATGTCGGGAAGGGACAGATCTGCCGTTATAATGAATCAGATAAGAAAATGTGATATGCAAAATGCGTCCGTGGCAGCTTTCATAGGGAAAAAGAGGCAGTTGGTGGGTCTGCCATTTCTGCCATTTCCCCCCCCACTCGCCGCAGTAGTAAGTGTCGATCAGGTAACGTTCGCGGGTGCCGTCCTCCCTGTAGGCCTTCAGTAAGACCTTGAGTGACTTTTCGTGAGCGTAGTTGTAAAGGGCAAACCCGATCCCGCCGGGAAAGTTGGAAATGCGCCAGTTCTGCATATTCGTCACGAACTTTCTTTCCCCGATCCATTTGTACGAGGGATGAGCAAACTGTTCTGCCGTCATTATTGTCATCTTTCGATTCTGTATGAGTAATTCAATCCCTTGTTGTTGAAGATGCGGCCGGCCTCGCGTGAGATCACGCAGCAGTTGAAGTAAGCGTACTGCGCATGCTCATCCCGGAGTTCCACGACAAAATCTATATCGAACGCGCGTACTCCGGGATTTTCAGGCCGTATTTCTCTTATGAAGAAATTGTTTTTCAGATGAAAAACATGTCCCCAGTCCCCGCCGTGATTATGGGAGAAGCCGCAGTAGATTGTCATATTCCACAGGGAGTGTTCATCAGGCAGGACGACCATGCACCGGTCCTGGTACTGCGAACTCAGGGGATTGCCGTCGTCGGTCAGATAGGCGGTAAAATTGACTTCGATTTTCCGGGGCATATCGTCAATCTGCCTGAAATGGAAGCCTGAATCAAACGAGACGTTATGGATGTTTTTGGCGAGGAAACCGAAGCGCTCCAGTTTCCACCGCTCATAGAAATAAATATTCACCGCCTTCATGATCCTTGCCTTGATATACTCATGCATGTCCTCCATGCTGCCTCCGTAGCGGGGAAGGGCGAAGATCTCCTTGTCGTCGATGAAGCTGACCGGTGGCAGGCCTTTCTTCATCAGCAGAAAATTAAGAAAGCACTTGCCTGTCCTGCCGTTTGAATCCCCGAAGGGATGAATGCCGATGAACATGTAATATGAACGGGACAGATGGTAGATAAAGGCCCCCAGATCATGGAAACTCTGCCCCGTTTCCCAAAGGACATGGCCGAAATCCCCGAGCTCTCTGTGGAAATTGCCGTTTTCAAAGGTGACCCCGTTTCTGTCGGCGAAATCGTAGGTCCTGAAATTGCCGGCGTTTGGGTCGATCCCCTTCGAGAGAACATAGTGAATGCGCTTCAGGAGATCTGTCCCGATGCTGGTAAAGGTATGGAGACTCGAAAAAAGTTCCCGGTACAGTTCGATGAAATTCCGGTTGCCGATGATCTTTAAATCCCTGCTGGAAAGGTGATCATGGTAACCTCTGCTGCCTCTCATGATCGTCATCGAAGAGCTGCCGAGGTTCAGGAAAAGTCTCTGGAAAATAGCGGTATTCGCAGACCAGGAGGTTTCCCGGGACATCACATGGAAGTAGCGGCCGAGATCCAGCTGTGCAGAGGGGAGCACGGGTATATTTTCATCAGGGTCCCAGTTCAATTTTTTGCACAGCTCACCGATTATGTAATGGGAATCCCTTGATTCGATACGCTCCTGGGGCAGGTAAATCAGGTTCTTTG
>JAOUFP010000310.1 GCA_029858145.1 Nitrospirota bacterium
CCCGCTCCCCTGACATGACATGCCGTCCCCACACACACGCAGACAACATTTCTGCCTCTCGGTTTAAAATAAAAATGTTTGTAGAAGGAAGCGGTGCTGTAAACTTCCGCCAGAGGGATATCGAGTTTCCTGGACAGCTCCCTCAAAACATCTTCAGGGAGATAATTATACTCCTTCTGAATGCTCTGAAAGGCATGTATGAGAATGCCTCTTTTTTTCTCCGCAGCCGTCAGGACTTCGCCAACATTGCCTATTATTTCATTTACGTCAATATCTTCGACTTTCATCCAACCTCCAAATCAGTGTCAGTCAACCGTAACACTGTCAGTGAATACCAGCCGTTAAGGCTGTCTCTCTGACAGTGCCACCGGTCGTCACTGTTTTAATATATTCCGATATGCGGTTTCGCGGCCTTTTCGATTTCGCGTCTGGCTGCCATATCCATCAGCACCCTTTCGGCTCCGAATTTGCCCGGCTCATATTTCCTGAGTTTCAGCCTTTCCCTTGCGGTGTCGATATACTTCAGCGCAAGTTCCAGCATCTTTTCCGGATCAGGCTCAAAGTGGAAAGCGCCCATGTACCGCTCGAGCCAGACTTCGGTCATGATCCTTGTCACCTCTTCGCTCGCCTCAACAGGGGAATCTCCTCCGAAGATAACGGGGACACCTGAGGCGGCAAAATAACAGCCGATCGCGATCGCCTTCTCAGACATCCACTCAGGAGCGATACCCACAGCAGGCATGCCGCCGATTTCATCAGAAAGGCCGCCCTCAGCCGCCATCGCGCTTGCGATCGTGAGAATCCTGGAATTGTCGACACATGCTCCAAGGTGGAGGATCGGCGGAATTCCGATGGCCTCACAGACCTCACGCAACCCCGGCCCCGCATTTTCGAGCGCCATCTCGGGTGTCAGAAAACCGGCTGACCCGCACGCCGCGGAACCGCAGCCGGTCGAAACGATGAGGACGTCATTCTTTATCAGTTCTTTGGCAAGGAAATGATGCAGCCCTGTTGAAGGCACTCTGGGGTTGTCGCAGCCCGCAAGACCGACAACACCGCGGATCCTTCCGGCGATGATGGCATCATTTAACGGCCTGAAGGAGCCCCTCCAGCTGCCGCCCTGCATGTATTCAATATATTCATGTGAAAAACCTCCGATGAGAGGAGCTTTTTCGGTAATATGGCTGCCTTCAGCCTTTCTGTTCGGGAAGTTGTCGATCGCGATCCTGACGATCTCTCTGGCAACGTCCTTTGCCCTGTGCTCATCGAACTCCACATGCATCGCACCCTGCATCTTTGCCTTTTCCGAAGTGGTGATCACTTTTGTATGGAATTTCTTTGAAAGCTCTGCAATAGCAGGCATGATGCACTGCACATCGACGGTCATCGCGTCAATCAGCCCGGTCATGATCCCGAGTTCCTGGTTCGTGAAGCCGCCGGCAGTCGGAATGCCGTGCCTCATCAGCACCTCATTCGCAGTACAGCACATACCGCCGAGGTTGATCCCCTGAGCTCCCTTTGTTTTCGCGTATTCGATCATTTCAGGCTCGCCCACGACATCCACCATTATCTCTGCAAGCAGCGGTTCATGTCCGTGGACAATGAGGTTCACTTCGTTCTCCTTGAAGATGCCGAAGCTCGCCTCTGCCTTTATCGGTTTCGGGGTGCCGAAGAGGATGTCGGTGACATCGGTGGATATCATGCTGCCGAGCCATCCGTCGGCAAGCGCTGTCCTCAGGCCCTGTGTCAGGATATGGTCGGGATCATGGTCAACACCGATGTTCGTGCGATGCATCGCCTCGCACACCTCCCTGTCTACTCCGCGGGGGACGATTCCCCACTTTCTCCACCGTTCCTGGGTCTTCTTGGGGGCCCTCGTTATAAAATTGCCTTCCCCCTTCTGTCTTCCGAAATCTTCTATGAGTTTCGTGGCGACGTCTCTTGCCACGTCATTCACTTCCCTGCCCTCAAACTCGATATCCAGATACCCGGCAACACGGTAGAGTTTCCTGACATCGGTAATCTTGAAGTCCTTTGCCTCGCCGTTCGCCACGGCAAGGAGGGTAAATGCCATCCCGCGCGCATGGTCTGAATGCGCGGCCGTACCTGCCGCGATCATCCTGAGGAAGTTCCTCGCGGCCACCGTCGGGAGCGTTGCGCCGCATACACCCCGGGCCTCTTCTTCCGCGTTCTTGCCGACAAGCCTGCAGGGTCCCATATGGCATACCTTGCAGCAGGCCCCGACCGCTCCGATCGGGCAGGGTTTCATCTTCTCTGCCCTGTCGAAACAGGTCTCTATTTTGCGGGCCTCACCCCACTCTATGATCTGTTCTGCGCCGCTGGCGTCGCTTTTTTTATGTTCTGACATGTATCCTCCCATCTATAAGGAATTGGGTTAAAGTTATTTTTATGCCTATATCATAGGATCCATCTCAAGGGCGGGATGTCCCGCGCTTGAAAGGAACTCAAGCAGTTTTTCCGAATCCTCCGCAACACTCTCATCAGCTATCTTATCGAGAAGATCGGGAACGCCTTCCTCTGCCGCTCTCGCGTTGAAGGCCTCCCTGAGGCCCTCCTTGAGGTTCTTCGTCATCCAGACGATCCTCTTTAATCCTCCGTCACCGAAGAGGAATTTCTTGCTCGTTATGAAGTTTCTACCTATTCCCATAAAGCCGGGTGACTGTACGCCGCCGCCGACAGAACCAGCCAGCGTGGAGAATTTCATTCCGGCAGGCGTCATTCCGGTATGTCCGCGCTGCACGATCATGACCCCATTGGCCTCAGGGACGATCGCCAGTATGCATTCGAAACAGCCGCATGAAGTCATGGGATTTTCCATGATCGTATAGAGGTTCAGGGTTTCGACCGCGCCGCCTGATGCCTTCGTGAGATATTCGTCAACGCCGGTGTAACGGCCGTATTTCGCATCCAGCAAAGACCCTTTTCCTATCGGCTGGTTGCCTCCGGTAGGATCGATCTCGAAGGCCGCCTTGCCGTCAAGCCAGTTATAGGCGCCGCAGAGCCCTAACCGCTCGGGCGTGATAACGCATACATGGCTCGGAGCAAACGACTGGCAGAGCAGGCAGGAGTAAAAGGTATCAACCGCCTCGTCCGTGAGATTTCCGAGCCTGTGGTCACGCTCCTTGTAGGCCTTTCTCGCCTCTTCCTGCATGGCGAGCACGTCTTTTTCATCGACATAGAGCGTGACCTGAACTTTATCGACAATCGATTTAAACCGATTGTGGGTCATCGTGGCCTGGATAACGCCGATATGCTCAAGGGTAAGGCCGTCCTTCTTCGCGTTGTTGCTTATCCTTATCCAGTTGATATCGCGCTGTCCCATATGCCAGAGCCCCTGGGCCTCGTTCAGGTTGTGGTGTATCTTTCTTTCGATGACAGATTCAAAGTCCTTCTGCATCTTCCTGCCGGCAACATCGACAACCATGCCGAGGGGCATCATTCCGCCCTTTTCAAACCGTTCCTGCCAGTTTTCGCCGACAATGATTACCTTGTTATCCTCAATTTCATCGAGCTCCCTGGTCCTTACCCATTCAAAGGCAGGGGTCCGCTGACCACCGAACTCAATAAACATATCTTCTTTTCTGATGCGCTCACCTTCGAATGCCGGACCGTACGCGACCGGTATCGGAGGCCTTTCGACAACGATTTTGAGTCCTCTGACCTCGATAGCCTTCTGGACAATCTTGCTGTGGTCGAATTCAGTATCCACCTCTTCATAGGTACAGACCCCGGTCGGATGTATGACCGGCACGTCCGTATCACAGACTGCAGGGAAGCCCATATTGATAGCGCCTGCTCCTGTTGTCCAGATAATGTCGTTCAGTTCTCCGAGGACCAGCGCGAACGCAAACACCCTGTCCTTCTGATATTTCAGGTGCTCTTTATAATCTCCGGCCTTTTTCCCGCCGAATATCAACGATGCCCTGATCGCCCAGTCGAGCGCGTAAAGGGTGTGCTCCGTGTCAGGCCCGAGAGGAACAATTCTGGTCTCCCACCCGAGTTCAACACCCTGGCTCAGC
>JAOUFP010000311.1 GCA_029858145.1 Nitrospirota bacterium
TATGGCCTCGCGCTAGCTATTATCTTTGGCATTGCCCTCTTTATTCGCGTTTATTTTCCCTATGACAATGTCTTTACAGGCGATTGGGTCAGGTTCAACTGGATTGACCCCTGGTATCACATGAGACTGGTGGAGAATCTTGTCCACCATTTCCCATACCGTATCTCATTCGACCCCTTCACTTACTATCCACAAGGACAGGGGGTATATTTCGCACCATTCCCCGACCTGCTTCTAGGGTTCTTCATCTGGATAATCGGGCTTGGCTCGCCGTCACAGAAAGTCATCGAAACAGCGGGGGCTTATTTCCCGGCGATTCTGGGGGCACTGGTTACCATACCAGTGTATTTCACAGGCAAGGCGTTGTTCAACAGGACGGTGGGGTTAATTGCAGCAGCTCTGGTTATGATTTTACCGGGCCAGTTTTTGCTCCGTTCCCTGCTGGGATTCACAGACCATCATGTAGCTGAAACGCTGTTCAGTACCATGACCATGCTGTTCCTGATACTGGCAATAAAAAGCGCCCATGAGAAGGAACTGTCTTTCAGCAGCCTGAGAAATAAAAATTGGGCGATTATTAGAAAGCCCCTGCTCTACTCGTTTTTGGCGGGGTTATCGCTGGGATTCTACCTGTTATCATGGGTTGGTGGTGCGCTTGTCGTACTTATAATCCTCTTTTTTGCCTTCATTCAATTTATTTTGAACCACCTGCAGGGTAAATCGAATGATTACCTTTGCATCATTGGCACATGTTCCCTTCTTATTGCTCTTTTCATGGTCATACCTGCCCTCGGGCAAATTGCCGACGCTGAGCGCCACATTTTTTCTCTGCTCCTCGGCATCATAGCGTTCATAGTGATGAGCGAAATCTCACTCATAATAACTAAGAGAAAAATAAATCGATTCTATTTCCCTCTGACACTGGCAGGTATAGGGGTTATCGGCTTCGCCATCTTCTATCTTATCGAGCCCTCACTGTTGAAGTCCATCTTGAACATATTTGAAATAATCACCCCTTCCGGGGTGGCGCGTACGATATCGGAGGTAACACCCCTAACGCTCAAATTGGCCTGGAGTGAATTCACCACCGCTTTCTACCTTTCCCTGATATCGTTCATATTCATACTGTACCTGGCCATCAAGAATAGAACGGCGGATATAACTCTGTTCCTTGTCTGGAGCGTGATAATGCTCGTAGCTACCCTAGGACAAAACCGATTCTCCTATTACTTCACAGTGAACGCTGCCCTGCTCACTTCATACCTCTGCTGGTTTATAGCGAATTGGGGTTACTCTAAACTGGCTTTTGCCAAGGTAAGAGAGCAAAGCGGCAAAGAGGACAAAGGCAAGTTGCAAGATAAGGGAAAAGCCAGACAAACTAAAAAAACAAAACGCAAGAAGGCAAAAGAGCGCAGGCAAGGGCTGGGGTTATTAATCACCAGATACCCCGGGGCAAGATATATCTACTTCGTGGTAGCTACGATAGTAGTATTCTTCCTGGTATTTTATCCCAACATCGGAAAGGCAATCGATGTAGCCGACATGTCCAGCGAACCCAATCAAGACTGGCATGATGCCCTTGTCTGGATGCGCGACAACACCCCCGACCCTTTTCAAAACCCTGACTTCTATTATGAGATATACGAAAAACCTCCTGATAAAGAGGACTACAATTATCCGGAATCGGTCTACGGGGTGATGAACTGGTGGGACTACGGGCATTGGATTACCTACATTGCCCACCGCATACCGCATAGCAATCCTCATCAGGCAGGCGCATACACTGCGGGTCGCTTTTTCACTGAATACGATTTAGCGAAGGCAAACGAGTCGCTAAACGGACTGGACACTAAGTACATAATCATTGACTATCCGATGTCGATGAATGTCTTAACTGACGAGGGGCGCATATTCGGTAAATTCTACGCCATGATAGATTGGGCTAGCAGAGATGAATCTGATTTCTACGAGAAATATTACAAAAGTTCAGAGAAAGGAAGATTTGATCTGGTAATATTATACTATCCTGAGTACTACCAGTCTATGTGCGCCAGATTGTACCTTTTCGGGGGAGAAGAGGTAATACCCAGCAATGACACCTGGGTTATCTCATATGCAGAGAGAACAGATAAAAGTGGATTTAATTTCAAGGAGATCGTGACTGAAAAGAAGTTTGTCACCTACGAAGATGCAAAATCATATTTGGATAGTCAGACAGAACCAAATTACAGGCTCGTAGGAAGCAACCCTTTCATCAGCCCGGTGCCCCTTGAGAAATTAGAGAATTACAAACAGGTTTACCAGTCACCACCGAGAGTGCCGACATGGGGAGATAATATCACGTCTTATGTAAAAATCTTCGAGTATTCACCCTAAGCCCTGCCAAAATACATCCTTGCCCATATACCCCTCAAAAAGTATAATCAGAAAGCGCTTCAAGGCAGTATCTGTTTTTGATTTGGGATTTCTTACTCTGAGAAACAAATTTGAAAATTACAGAATTAAGACACCGACTCAAGACCCCTTTATACCGCAACTCCATCTTTCTGATGGCCAACACGGTGATGACCTCTGGCCTGGGTTTCTTCTTCTGGATAATCGTTGCCAGATCTTACACCGTATACGAAGTTGGAGTAGGCACCGCGGTAATATCCTCGGTTCGGCTGCTGGCACTCATAAGCATGCTTGGATTCAATATTACTATGGTTCGATTCCTGTCCAAGTCTGAAAAGCCACAGGAGTTTATCAACTCCTGTTTCACTATTATCGGCATAGTAAATCTTGTAGTGTCGGGCATATTCATAGCTGGTCTGGACTTATGGTCACCCAGGACAAGCTTTGTACAGGATAATGTTGCGTTCATTCTGGCCTTTCTATTCTTTTCTCTAGGCTGGTCTCTTTCAGCGCTAATGGATTCCATTTTTGTAGCCATGAGGAGGGCAGATTTAGCTCTAATAAAGAACACCATATTCTCGTTGCTCAAGATACCGCTACCCATCATATTGACCATATTCTTTCACGCTTTTGGCATAGTCAGCTCATGGGGGCTTGCCATCGGAATTGCCCTGATAATATCTTTCTTCCTTTTTTTACCCCGAGTTCAGCATAATTACAGGTTTGTGCCCAGATTGAATCTCGGCACAATAAAGGAGGTTTGGGAATATTCGGCAGGTAATTACTTTGTCAGCTTCTTTCACGCAACTTCCACACTTGCCTTACCTTTGATTGTAGTTAATTTACTCCCTTATGCAGAGCAGAACGCTTTCTTCTATGTAGCCTGGACAATTGCCACATTGCTCTTTGCACTCCCCTATGCAGTGTCAGTATCCCTCTTTGCCGAAGGCTCCCACTTTGAAGATAGCTTAAGAGCTAACACCCTGAAGGCTTTCAGATTTCTTCTTGTCTTGTTGATTCCCGCTATCATCGTACTGGTGCTATCGGGAAAATGGCTTTTGCTCCTCTTCGGAGAGAGCTATTCCACTCACGGTTTGACACTGCTACGGATACTGACCTTTTCCAGCATATTTGTAGGAATAAATCAAATTTACTACACAATATTGCGCGTCCGGCACAGAATGAGGGAGCTTATTGCTATCGCAGTATTTGAAGCATTGGCTGTGCTTATCACCAGCGGTCTTATAGTCCGGGAAACAGGAATTGTGGGCGTCGGCTATACCTGGATCGGAGCGGAGGGTTTAATCAGTTTGTATGTTATTAGCTCAGTATGGTTGCGCCTTCGGACGGTAAGAGCGAGATCGGACAACAATAACAAAACGCAACAGCAGGAATAATTCTGTAAGTTGACATATTTAGAGGAGAGCAGTCACCTGCTCCCAGCATCTATCTCACAGTCCGAATCCGGAATTCAAGTATAACTTCATCCGTCGCTATTTCTCCCCGCTATTCAAATAAACATTAAAAGTGGAGCTGGAATATACCTTGTCATATTTGCCGTCTTCTATCATTTCCAGGTATTCAGTATAGGCATTGTTCTCGAAAGAGCACGCAAAACGCATCGCCATGTAATAGT
>JAOUFP010000312.1 GCA_029858145.1 Nitrospirota bacterium
TCCATCTTTGCAAAAATATTGTTCAGGAAATTGAGAGACTTTATTTTGGGATTGACCGCCTCGACAAGATTTCTCCTGGTCTTTGCGATGATGAGCTTTACTCCTTCTCGGTACAAATGCCCCGGATATTCGCTGAAGGGTTCCGCGACGACGACAAAGGTCGGTTCCTTGCAAAGAGCAGGGTCAAGTCCGATAGGTCCCTTGCCCCGTGAAACAGTGACCCTGATATAGGCATCGGAAAGTTGGTTCGCCTCAATGGTTCCGTATACTGCGCTGGCGATGAACCCTGTCTCAGGGAGGGCGAGTCTTGTGAACGATGCTGAACGGGCAAGCCGTTCGAGATGTTTTTCGAGCATAAAAACAACTCCGTCGTAGGCGCGCATCGTTTCATAAATCCCGTCACCGTACAAAAAGCCGTGATCGTATACAGAGACAACCGCTTCCTGCTCAGGGACAAGCGTCTTATTCAGAAAAATATACATGTCACTCTCCATACATTTGATGTATTTACTGCCGCTTTGGCTACATTGTGCATGAAGAGCGGTTTTTTTTCAATTTGCCGGTTCATTTCTTGCCCGAAACCTCAGTGCATGGGAAATTGCTTCAACAATCCCCTCCCGACCCCTGGTCGCCTCCGGCGATTCCTAAGGCGGGCAAACTCCCCTTGTACAAGGCAGGATGCGTACCCTTCATTACTGTATGGTTACTTGCACCGCGCACTTTTGTGGTAATATTTCTGTGATGAAATCAGCAGGCTCTTCGCATACTGTCAAAGGCTATCTCATGATCATGCTGCATGCACACCTTCCGTATATTCGCTACCCTGAGCACGAAAACTTCCTCGAGGAAAACTGGCTGTACGAGGCGATGACGGAAACCTATATCCCGCTTATCAGCGTCCTTGGGAACCTTGTTGACGACGGAGTGGACTTCAGAATCGCCCTGTCCCTCACCCCTCCCCTGCTGGAGATGCTCAATGATGATGTCCTGATGAACAGATATCAGAGGTATCTCTCCGCTCTCATCGAACTGTCCAGGCGGGAGATTTACCGAAACAGAAAGGACATCAGGTTCAGGGAAATCGCCGCTATGTACCGTAAGAGGTTCCTGAAAACAAAGCATCTCTTTGAGAATGTATACCGCAAAGATCTGATAACCGCTTTCAGAAAATTGATGGAATCAGGCAATATTGAAATCGCAACCTGTTCTGCCACACACGCGTACCTGCCGGCACTCATGACCGAACCCGCCGCAACAGAGGCGCAGATACGTCTGGCAATGGACAATTACAAAAAGTTTTTTGAAAAAAAACCGCCGGGCATATGGCTTCCTGAATGCGGATTCACCCCGGCCATGGATATTCTGCTCAAAGACGCAGGCCTCGGCTATTTTTTTCTTGAATCACACGGCGTAGTGAACAGCTCCCCAGGGAGCAGAAAGAATATCTTTACGTCTGTCAAAACTCCCGCCGGCATCACGGCGTTCGCGAGAGACACCACTGCATCCAGACAGGTGTGGAGCGCTCACGAAGGATATCCCGGCAATGCTTATTACAGGGACTTTTACCGGGATATCGGCTTCGACCTCGACCTTGACTACATCGGCCCTTATCTTCCGGACGGCATCAGGACATTCACTGGCCTGAAGTATTACCGGATAACGAGCACGGGATCGGACAGGAAAAAACCTTACAACAGGGAAAAGGCCCTTCAGAAGGCCGAAATGGATGCCGCTGATTTCATCAAAAGAAGGGAGCGACAGATACTGTCCCTGAACAGGCGAATGAAGATCAGGCCGCTCATAACCGCTGCCTTCGACGCTGAACTCTTCGGGCACTGGTGGTTTGAAGGGCCTGAGTGGCTCGATCATCTGCTCAGGAAAGGCTCAGGCAGGAGGAAAGTATTCCGCTTTGTCACACCCTCTGAATTCATTGCAGAACACCCCGCACAGGTAATGCTGACCCCTTCCCTTTCGAGCTGGGGGCAGAAAGGGTACAGTTCAACCTGGATCGGCTCGTCCAACAGCTGGGTATATAAACATATGCACAGGGCAGCTAAACACATGCGCGCGATATCCCTGAAAAACATCAGGGCCCGGGGATTGAAGAAACGCGCTCTGAACCAGGCGGCAAGAGAACTGCTGCTGGCCCAGGCCAGCGACTGGGCTTTCATGATGCAGAAGGAAAAAGCATCCGCGTTCGCGATACGGAAGTTCACGGAACACATCACGAACTTCACGGCGCTCCATCATCAAATCGCCTCGGATAGAATAGACAGGGAGCAGCTTGCTCTTTTGGAGCGCAAAAACAACATCTTCTCAGATATCGACTTCAGGATATACGCAGGGCAAAAGTCCCGGTAAAGTAATTAACCGAGCAGCTTTGCAAACGGATAGGACTTGATGTATGTCAGGAATTCATCAACAGCATGCGAAGATACCGACCCTTTATTGGTGATAAGGGAAAACTCCCTGATCATCCGTTGTTCCTTGATCCTCAGAAGGCTGAGCATGCCGTATTTGCTTTCCTTGCGGGCCGCCCACCGGGAGATTATCGAGATGCCGAGCCCATTTTCCACTGCAGCCTTGATCGCTTCGGTGCTGCCGAGCACCATGGAAATTTTCAAGTCCTGGGCGGACACCCCATGACCGGAAAGGTATTTTTCTATCATCTGTCTTGTACCGGAGCCTCCCTCCCTGAAAATAAACGGCTCCTTTGTAATCTCACTGATCGATACTTCCTTTTTCTTGGCCCAGGGATGGTGTGCGGGCACCACAAGCAGAAGCTCATCGGGGATGAGCTTTTCAATATGCATCTTTTGCCGGGTCACCTCCCCCTCAACGAGGCCGAGGTCAACATTGCCGGAATTCAGAAGCTCTATCACTCTCTTCGTATTGCCGACAAGCAGATGTACCTTTATCTTGAAATGCGCCTTTTTAAAGTCTGTAATCACTGCGGGGAGCAGATAATTCCCTATCGTCGAACTCGCGCCGATGCTGATGCTGCCTTTTACGAGTCCGGTTATCTCTCCGATCACTTTTTCCGCGGACGCGTAGAGGTTCAGGATTTCTTTTGCATATTTATAGAGGACCTCTCCTGCCGGGGTCAGGGTAACCGTACTGCTGGAGCGGTCAAACAGCTTCGTTTCATATACCTCTTCCAGCGCCTGTATCTGCAGACTCACAGCAGGCTGCGTAAGATGAATAATTTCGGAGGTCTTGGAGAAACTTTTTGTTTCAGCCACCGTACAGAATACTTTTAATTTGTGGTCTTCCATTCACTCCCTGCAAGAATTAAAATTTGTCAAATAAATGCCGAAGCAGTCCATAAGCCGAGTTCTGTAATCCGCCCTGGGCGGACTGTAGTCATTCATCTAAGCCCTGACCTTGCGGTCAGGATCATGCGGCCTTACCCGTTCCGCCTCCCTGCCGAGACAGGAATTTGAGGGGGCCCCTCTCAATGCGGAACCTATTTGGCCTTGCTCCAGGTGGGGTTTACCAAGCTGTCCGGTCGCCCGTAACACTGGTGAGCTCTTACCTTTCCCCGCACAGATCATGTGCCGGGAATCTGCCTGAGGCAGACACCTTTTCACCCTTTCCCCGATACTATCGGGGTGGTTTCCCTTTCTGTGGCACTTTCCTTCCCGTTACCGGGACTCCGGATTACGGAGCACCTTGCCCTTTGGAGCTCGGACTTTCCTCCCCGTTCGTACCAGGTACTACGGGGCGACTACCTGTTCTGCTTCGGCGGTCTATAATGAATTTTTATTATTATATAATAATTTTTTTTTAATTAAAAGGAAATTTGTTTCAGCTGCACGGCGGGAAATTTGTTTTTAATCCTCAGACGAGTAGAGAATACGACGGCATTGGGGACATTGTATGATATCTTCATTTTTCCTGATTTCGACATACAACTGCGGGGGAATATGCATATCGCACCCGGAGCAGAGTTCGTCTCTGGCGGTTGTCACCGCAACCCCGTCGCCGGAATCAAGCAAAAGGGCCTTATAGCGGGAATAGACGTCAGG
>JAOUFP010000010.1 GCA_029858145.1 Nitrospirota bacterium
CGAACCGCTCCCGAACACCCTTTTATTGGAAGCAGATGTTAAATGGCTGAACTGGGCTGACGCGGACGGCTACAAGGATTTTGGCTGGGATGACCAGTGGGTTTTTAACATTGGCGCCCAGTACAAACCAACTCCCAGACTGGCTCTTCGTGTAGGTTATAATTATGCGGAAAATCCGGTTGACACCCATTCCTGGTCTGATTTCGACGGTCCCGTAAACGTGCAGGGCAAACTCGTACCAAGGACCAACTATGAGATCCTGAGGATAGCGGGTTTTCCGGCAATTGTTGAAAGTCATATCACTGCCGGAATAGGATATCAGCTGACAAAATCCGTATCGGTTGATCTTGCATACATGCATGCCTTCGAAAAGACGGTTAAGGAGACCGGCACGGCCGCAATGCCTGATGGCGGCGGCGGCTTCGTTGTAGATCCTAATGCATCAATAGAATCTTCATTATACGAAGACAGCATTGAGTTTGGAATTACCTGGAGATTCTAAGAGATTCAGAAAAGAGGGAGAAGACAAGCACTTCTCCCTCTCTCTTTTAGACGAAGCTTGCTAATAAACCATAATAGGTACAGGCATGAAAGTCAGGACAAAAATGGCCAGTGAAATCCACCCGATTATCTTCCTTTTAGGATCAAGAGGCATCTCGGAATAGACAATTGGCGGATGCTTGAAGCCGAGGATAATCAGCAGAACGCCCCAGACAATCCATCCCTCCCAGAGGAAAAACCCCATGATGAACATAACGCCAATAAGCACTTTGGAGAAGGTTGAATGCTTATCGCCCAACAGGGCATAGAGAATATGTCCG
Organism: Nitrospirota bacterium; assembly: GCA_029858145.1. Taxonomy (GTDB): domain Bacteria; phylum Nitrospirota; class Thermodesulfovibrionia; order Thermodesulfovibrionales; family UBA6898; genus JAOUFP01. The sequence continues at coordinate 822 of JAOUFP010000010.1, forward strand.
CCGTCGAGTTGACCCACCGGGATAAGGTTGATTGACGTGACAAAAAAACCGATCCATCCCGCAAGAGCAACCGGATGGAGAAAAACATCATGGTTTTCGGGCACAGTTCCAAGGATTGCAGTGGTCAGCCCTTTAAATAACAGGGAATCACCGAAATAGAAAGTAATACCATCAACTGTAGTTGGTGTAGGCATGATTTTTGAGAAAGAAAGACCTATTACTGTTACAAAGAGTGCGATAATAAACCCAGCGACAGGACCCGAGGCGCCGATATCTATAAGCGCGTTTTTGGTTGTTATAGGCGATTTCATCCGTATTACAGCACCAAGAGTCCCGAATGGGAATGGTGGTGGTGCTGGAATAAAGTATGGGAGGGTGGCTTCAATCCGATGTTTTTTTGATGCAAAATAATGCGAAAATTCATGAGCTAACAGTATAATCAGCAAAGAAAAAGAAAAGGGGAATCCCTTGTAAATTTTCAATGGCTCTTCAAACACATTAATGCCTGCATAGATGGCGCCGACGGCCAGTGTTGAAATAAACGTCAGGATAAAAAGGATGATATTCAGATAGGGTAATTTCCTCATTTCAGAATCGTCCCTTTCAGATCGTAATCATAGGCCTCTTCTATTTTCACATTTACGAAACTGCCCTTTTTAACTGTGTTGTCATGGATGAGGACAACGCCGTCGATTTCCGGTGCCTGGGAATAGATCCTTGCCACGGCGATCTCATTATCGACATCATCAATAAGCGCTTTAAAGCATTTCCCAACCAGCTTCTCGTTCCTTTCGAGGGAAATTTCAGACTGAACAGCCATTACCCGGTTGAACCGTTCAGATTTTATTTTTTTTGATATCTGTCCTTTCAAGGCATAGGCTCCACTTCCCTCTTCTTTCGAATACATAAAGACGCCTAACCTGTCGAACTTGATCTTTCCTACGAATGTGACCATTTCATTGAATTCATCCTCAGTTTCCCGGGGAAAACCGACAATTAAGGTAGTACGTATATTCACCTCAGGAATACTATACCTGATCTTTGCGATGAGCTTCTCGAAATAACTCCTGCTCCCCCCTCTTCCCATGAGTTCCAATATCTTCTTTTCCGTATGCTGAAGAGGCATGTCGATATAATTACAGACCTTATCCTCAGTTGCGATTGTTTTGATGAGTTCATCCGTAATTGAGGTCGGATAAAGATAAAGAAGACGAATCCAGAAATCACCGCTTAGAGATGCTATGTCTCTGACAAGACGGGGCAGATTGTAATTTTTCAAATCGCTGCCATATTCCGTAATGTCCTGGGCGATCAGGATCAGTTCTTTCTTGCCTGCCTGTATGAGAGTTTCTGCTTCTTTAAGTATCTGGTCAGGGAGCATGCTGCGGAACCTCCCGCGTATCTGAGGAATGACACAATAGGAGCATTTCTTGTTGCACCCCTCAGCAATCTTCAGGTAAGCATAAGGAGTCTCCGTGAGTTTTTCAGAAGTCCCTTCGGCTGGAGGCCCAGTGATGATTTTACTGCAGTACTCGACGATCTTCTCATCATCTCCTACCCCCCAGAGTGCGTCGATCTCAGGAATCTCTTTTTTGAGTTCTTCTCCATATCTTTTTGCCAGACAACCAAACACAATCAGTTTTTTGTCTGCTCCCTTAAGTTTTGAAAGTCTCAATATTTCTTCAACCGACTCTTTTTTGGCGCTCTCGATGAAACCGCAGGTATTGATAATCAGGATATCGGAATCAGCAGGGTTGGAAGCATAAGAAATACCCTGCTCCTTGAGTTTCTTGAGCAGTTTTTCGGAGTCGACAAGATTCTTCGGGCAACCGAGACTGAGGAGAGAAACTTTACCCACGATTATTCTTTGCCGCCATGTAGATTACATAATAGCTGATTGCCGATGATATGATTCCCATCAAAGTAGTACCAATCAGAAAAGGAAACAACAGAGGTCTAAATTCTCTGAGAAAACCGAGAAGAGTAATGTGGGACCAATCGATTTCAGGAATAAGATTGTCCATTCCAATGATTTTTGCTCCTAACCACGTCCCGAAAGAATAGATGGGAACAATCGTCCAGGGATTGGTCACATATACGCCTACCAGGGTAATGAGGCGGTTAAGTCTTAATACTGATGCTATTAACAGCCCAAGAATCGTATGAATTCCGAGGAGAGGAGACATGCCGATAAAAACACCGACTGCGAAAGCTGCAGCCGTCCTGCGGGGCGATTCGCTAAGTGCTAAAACCTGTCTTATTTTTTCCCTAAATTTTAAAATGTTGATATCCTTTTGTTGACGCCTTTTTCTTCTTCCCTCTTTCGTCCACAACGAATATGCCTGATTGTATAACTTCACCGATGCAAAAAGCCTCTATTTTCTTGCCTGCAGGAGCTGTAAAAAGAAGTTCGTAATCTTCCCCTCCGGCCAAAGCAAGCGCCAAGGTCGACAGGCCGAGGTATTCTGATGCCTTTCGGAGTTCTTTTGATATAGGAATTCTATCCTGGTAAACCAGCGCGCCAACGCCGCTTTCGCTGCAGAGCCTGGAAAGATCTGTCATTAATCCATCGCTGATATCGATCATAGCAGTAGCTGCCATGGCAACCCGCTCAGGATCTCTCGCTGACGGCATCAGGTGTCTTTCTATAAGGGGATAAGCCGTGTCCCATGCCAGGGGCAGTTTAATCTTTTTTCCCAGTTCGATCGGAATTTTTTTCCTGATGCTTTTCATCAGGGCAAGACCGCAGGCAGCATCACCCACGGGACCGGTTATATATATTCTGTCACCTGGCCTGGCGCCGCTTCTTCTGAGAAACCTTTTCGCGTACCCCATTACAGTCGCTGATACTATTACCTTTTCCGAAGAGGAAATGTCGCCGCCTATCAGTGAAATTCCATATTTTTTCATGGCAGCTTCAATGCCATCAAACACTCGATTGAAGAAATCCACCGAGGCATTCCTGCTTGCGGAAAAGTTAAGCAACAGGAATCTCGGCTTTCCGCACATGGCGTATATATCGCTGACATTAACGGAAACCAGCTTAAAGCCAAGCTGAAAGGGAGTTGTCCAGGAGAGATCAAAATGCACTTCCTCAACCATCATGTCAGTGGTAAAAAGCATCGGGGAATTCTGCGGTCGTATGACCGCAGAATCATCTCCGATACCTAATACAACATCATGAGGCCTTTTAATAAACCGTTTTCTGAGAATTTCCAGCAGGGAAAGCTCCCCTGCAACAGAAAGCTTCATAGTCAGCAGAATCTATCATAGAGCGGAAATAAAGAGGTCGTTTTAAAATGCAATAAGCTTTTTTTCATTTGCCACTTTTTCGCCCGGTTATTTCTTGCTTCTCTTCTCCTTTTTTGCTATTAAGGCAACATTCATCACCTGATCCATAGTATCGGCAAAAATAAATACCATATCTTTTTTAATATATTTGGGGATATCATCAATGTCTTTTTTGTTCCTTTTGGGTAGGATTATCTTCTTTATTCCCATCCTTTTTGCAGCAAGAGTTTTTTCCTTGAGTCCTCCAATCGGGAGTACCCTTCCCCTCAGAGTTACTTCTCCTGTCATGGCAATATTTTTATTGACGGGTCTTCCGGTAAAAACAGATGCCAGAGCTGTTGCGATTGTAATACCCGCGGAGGGGCCGTCTTTCGGAATTGCGCCTGCAGGAACATGAATGTGAACATCTGTTGCCGAGAATACGTCCTCGCTAATGTCAAGCATTTCAGCCTTTGAGCGGACATAGCTGAGGGCAGCCTGGGCAGACTCCTTCATAACATCACCTAACTGACCTGTGAGGGTGAGAGTGCCCTTGCCTTTCATGGTTGTAGCCTCAATGTAGATAATGTCCCCTCCGGCTTCTGTCCACGCCAGTCCGGTAGAAACTCCGACTTCATCATGCTCCATTTCTTCTTCAGGCAAAAATTTGGGTGCCCCCAGAAAATTATGAATATTTTTTGCCGTGACCTCGAATTGCTTTTCTTTCCCTTCTGCTATGCGCTTGGCAACTTTCCTGCAGAGGTTTGCTATCTCCCTTTCAAGGTTCCTTACCCCAGCCTCTCTTGTATATTGAGAAATCAGAACTTTCAGTCCTTCATCCGGGATATTCACTATCTTGCTGGTGAGGCCGTGTTCCTCAAGCTGCTTCGGCAGAAGATATTTCTTTGCAATCCCGAGCTTTTCTTCCTCTGTGTATCCTGAAAGATAGATGATTTCCATTCTGTCCCTGAGAGGTCCGGGGATAGTATCAGTAAGATTGCCGGTTGTTATAAACATTACGTTTGTGAGATCAAACGGTACCGTCAGGTAATGATCCGCAAACGAAAAATTCTGTTCAGGATCCAGCACTTCGAGCAAGGCGGATGAAGGGTCACCTCTGAAATCCATACCTATTTTGTCTATCTCGTCCAGCATGAAAACAGGGTTGTTCGTTCCAGCCTGTTTAATTCCCTGTATAATCCTGCCCGGTAATGCGCCGACATATGTTCTCCGGTGGCCTCTGATTTCGGCCTCGTCCCTGACACCGCCGAGCGACATGCGGATGAATTCTCTCCCAAGCGCTCTCGCGATGGATCTGCCCAAGGAAGTCTTTCCGACACCGGGGGGGCCAATAAAGCATAAAATAGGCCCTTTCATCTTCTCCTTGATCTTTCTGACACTGAGATATTCGAGGATGCGCTCTTTGACCTTTTCAAGATCGTAATGGTCTTCGTTCAAAACCTTTTTCGCGCCTTTTATGTCCAGATTGTCTTTTGTGCTTTTGGCCCACGGAAGTTCCACAAGCCAGTCAAGGTATGTTCTTATGGTGGCGGCTTCCGCGCTGTCAGGATGCATTTTCTCGAGTCGCTTCAACTGCTTTTCGGCTTCGGGCAGCACTTTTTCGGGCATCTTCGCGTCTTCAATTTTTTTTCTGAACTCTTTTATCTCTTCAGCCCTTTCATCAATGTCTCCGAGTTCTTTCTGGATCGCTTTCAGCTGTTCCCTCAAGAAATATTCCCGCTGTGTCTTATCGATCTCTCCTCTTGCTTCCGACTGAATCTTCTGCTGAACGATAAGGAGTTCGATTTCCCTGCTCAAGATGTCACTTACCCGTTTCAATCTGATAATCGGATCTGATATCTCGAGTATCTCCTGCGCCTGCTCAGTTTTCATGCCAAGATTCGATGCTACCAGATCCGCAAGCCTGCCGGGTTCATCGAGATTTTCAATGACCACCATGATATCAGGAAGTATCGTTTTTCCGTATGAAACGGCTTTATCGAGCTGTTCCTTAACAGTCCTGATCTGAGCCTCTTCTTCGATCTTCAGGGCAGGGATCTTTATCTCCTCGATTTTCTTTATATCTGCTGCAATAAAGGGATCTACCTTCGTAAAACGGGTAACCTTTGCCTTGGATAATCCCTGCACCAATACTTTTACTCTCCCATCCGGCAGTTTCAGCATCCTCATAATCATTCCAACCGTGCCAACAGTGTAAAGATCACCGGAAGTCGGGTTTTCGATGCTTAAATCCCTCTGAGTCAACAGGAGGATCATTCTGTTTGAACTGAGCGCATGATCTATTGCTTTTATCGATATTTCCCTGCCTACAAAAAGCGGTATTATCATATAAGGAAAGACCACGATATCCCTTACAGGAAGTACGGGGATATTGCCGGGAATCTGAGCTTCTTTATCAGTTAAATCGGTGTCTTTTTCTTTTTCTGCCATCCCATCTCCTCAATATCGAATTCTTCGTAGAAACATCGTATTAAACAGAAATCATTCAGGTAATTTTCCGTTGCCAATTTTTTTTGCGACAGCGAGTAGATATGATTTAAATTCGCCTGAAAGATCAGGGTTTTTAATTGCAAAATCTACTGTAGCCTTCAGATAGCCAAGCTTATCACCAGCGTCGTATCTCTTTCCTTTGTAAAGAAAACCATATACCGGTCTTGACTGTAATAAGGTCCCGATAGCATCTGTAAGCTGTATCTCCCCACCCTTGCCAGGTTCAGCCTTGGCAAGCACATCGAATATATCCGGTGTAAGTATGTACCTCCCGATAATCGCCAGGTCGGAAGGCGCACTTTCGCGGGTGGGTTTTTCAACAAGATTATTTACTCTGTATACTCCGTCCCCTTCCCTGACGCCATCAATAACCCCGTACCTGTGTATTTCAGACATGGAAACTTGCTGGAGAGCGAGTATCGGACTTTTAAGTTTTCCGTAGATTAACATCATGTCTCTTAAAAGCGTATCTTCCGGAGGAATGATGTCATCACTCAGAATAACCGCAAACGGTTCCTCTTTGACAAAAGGTTTCGCACATAAAATCGCATGGCCAAGACCAAGAGCATACCCCTGCCGTATATATGCGATATTCGTTTGGTTCAGTCTTTTTATTTCTTCCAGAAGTTGTTGTTTTCCGCTTTTTTTGAGGTTATCTTCCAGTTCGAACGCGCAATCGAAGTGGTCTTCAATACTCCTCTTATGCTTGCCGGTAATTATCAGGAACTCATTTATACCGCATGAGATTGCCTCTTCGACACCGTATTGAATCATCGGTTTGTCAACTATAGGCAACATCTCTTTTGGAGAAGCTTTTGTTGCGGGAAGAAACCGTGTTCCAAGGCCCGCCGCAGGGAATATCGCTTTCTTAATGGTTTCAGACATTTTTTTACCCTCAAGTTAAATTAACTAATTATAGCACAGACTTTAAGTGAAAGAAGTTCAATTACAGCTAAACCGGTTAAAATAAAAAGCCCTGAAATTTCCTTTTTAAAACATAAAGTAATTAAATGGTGCCGGAGACCGGACTCGAACCGGTACGCTGTTTCCAACGAGGGATTTTAAGTCCCTTGTGTCTACCAATTCCACCACTCCGGCGTTTAAGAAGAAAAAAATCTGTTACGGAGTGGATAATCGTATCATAAAGAACTCTGTACTGTCAAAGACGAGCAGGCACTTGCTGAGAATTTGCTTGCGCTTTTAAGTGAATAAAAAAAGCCGAATGTACGGCCTGTTAATTTCTCTTGGTTAAAGAGAGAAAAGCTATTTTTTTCTGATATAGAACCTTATTTCACCTCCTTGTTCGTCTGTCTTTAATAGCTCATGATTAAGCCTGCTCAGCAACTGGATGATGTCCGATTTTAAACCCTGATCGGTAGTCAACACCTCAAGCACCTGACCTGATTGAAGAGTATCTATGGCCCTTTTAGTTTTTATCGCCGGCAGAGGGCAGGTCATGCCTTTTGTGTCGAGCAAAGCATCTACCTTTATATCCGCCATTACCTTCTCCTGAATCTTCAGTTTCCTTATGTGTATTTTAATGGAGATATCGCATTGAAAGCATTCCTGACACAGTCGAGGGTTAAGTATTAAACCGCAACCGGCAACATGCCCCAAGCCGGATGACGATAAGGCATCACTTTAAGTTTGAGCCCCTACGCGACTGTTTTAAATCAAGATTAGCCCAGTTTTATTTTATACCAGCTTTTTTACCATATCCTCAACCGGAATAGCAGCCAAGGTCAGGAGCTGAACTGACCCCCTGGCGCCCAGCTCTAGCGACATCTTCATTACGGTCTCATTGTCTTTGGCTTCGACAATATTGACGAAATCATAAGGCCCCAGCACAGCAAACTGCTCTTTAACCTTTATTCCCATCTTTGCCAATTCTTTATTGACCTCCAGAATACGTTTGGGGTTTTCCTTGATAGTCTTCCTGCCTTCATCTGTCAACGTGCTCAAAATCACATAAGTTGCCATACCGTCCTCCTTTGTTTTTAGTGAATTCCTGCTTGCTATCCTTATACTCCCTTTGCCTGATGTTGTCAATTATTTGTTTGATAATGCTCAATTGGACATGCATTGACTTGGATTAAAATCTATGTATTAATGTAACTATGTGGGAATATACCGATAAGGTCAAAAATGCATTTTTACATCCCAAAAATGCAGGAGAGATCACTGATGCGGATGCGGTGGGTGAAGTAGGAAGCATTGTATGCGGAGACGCGCTGAAAATTTTTCTCAAAATAGACAAGGAAACAGGGAAGATTACCGATGCCAAATTCCAGACATTTGGATGTGCAAGTGCCATCGCGAGTTCATCAGCCCTTACGGAACTGATCAAGGGAAAAACTCTTGTTGAAGCATCCGGAATCACAAACCAGGACATCGCTGATTACCTCGGCGGGCTGCCTGACCAGAAGATGCACTGTTCTGTTATGGGACGAGAGGCCCTTGAAGCCGCGATAGCCAATTACAGAGGAGAAGCAATTCCGCAGGAAACAAAAGAAAAGGTCATATGCAAGTGTTTTGATGTGACTGAAGATAAGATACGAAAAGTTGCGATCGAGAATCATCTGACAACAGTTGAGGATATTACGAATTATACCAAGGCAGGCGGAGGCTGCGGAGAGTGCATTAAAGATATTAATGATATCCTCGTGGATTTATGGTCCGTAAGAAAGCCGGAAAAACCGCCTAAACCCAGAAAATTGACAAATCTTCAGAAGATTGCGCTGATACAGGAGATCATAGAGGCCGAGATCAGGCCGGGTCTTCAGGCAGACAACGGGGATCTGGAATTGATAGATGTAGAAGGTCCCAAAGTGATTGTCGAACTGAGGGGAATGTGCACTGGATGCGCGATGTCGGATGTAACAATCGGAAGGATTCAGGAGAAGCTCAGGGAGTTGGTCAGTGAAGACATCGTCGTGGAAAGTCAGCAATGAAAACAATATATCTTGATAACAACGCAACCACTCAAATCTCTCCGGAAGTGCTCCGGGAAATGATCCCCTTTTTGTCGGATTATTACGGCAACCCTTCAAGCATGCATACTTTTGGAGGTCGGCTGCACAAAAAAATAGAGGAAGCGAGAGAGATGGTCGCGTCGTTAATCGGCGCACTGCCTGAAGAAATAATATTCACGAGTTGCGGGACAGAAAGTGACAATACCGCCATCATGAGCGCTGTTGAGTCCTCTCCCCGCAAAAGACATGTAATCACTACGAAGGTTGAGCACCCGGCTGTGCTTAATTTCTGCCGCCATCTCTCGAGAAAAGGGTATCGGGTAACCTATCTGCCAGTGAACAATTTAGGGCAGCTTGATATGGATGTTCTCGTGAAATCATTAGATGAAGATACCGCAGTAGTGTCTGTCATGTATGCAAATAATGAGACGGGAGTTGTCTTCCCGATTAGGGAGATAACCGAAATTCTCAGGGAGAGAGGCATACTTTTCCATACGGATGCTGTTCAGGTTGCGGGGAAAATACCCATTGACATCAAGACTCTCCCCGTGGATATGCTTTCTCTTTCAGGCCACAAACTTCATGCTCCAAAGGGTGTTGGTGCGCTTTTCGTAAGGAAAGGGACAAGGTTTTCACCCTACATAATCGGCGGACATCAGGAAAATGGAAGGCGGGGCGGGACAGAGAATGTCGCTTCGATAATCGCGCTGGGCAAGGCCTGCCAGCTCGCTCTTGAAAATATACGGGAAGAGAACCGCAATCTGAGCTCTTTGCGGGATAAACTCGAAAATGCCCTGCTGAAATGCTGTCCTGATGTCAGGGTAAACGGAGATGCAGAAAACAGGCTTCCCAATACGACAAACCTGAGTTTCGAGTACATCGAGGGAGAGGCTATTTTACTCAGATTAAATGAATATGGTATTTGCGCGTCCTCCGGTTCTGCATGCACTTCCGGCTCTCTGGAGCCTTCTCATGTATTAAGGGCAATGGGGGTGCCTTATACTGCTGTTCATGGTTCGATACGTTTTTCTTTGAGCAGATATACCACTGATGAAGAAATAAATAAGGTGATAGAGGTAATGCCGCCGATAATAAAAGAGCTGCGCCAATTATCACCGTTTGGCAGGGAAAAGCTTTCCTGTCCCTCATCTTAAATTATGAAGCGTCATTTTCCATCGTTCAGGATTTTATTCAGTAGGCGTTAGCTCTTCAGGTGGCGGCGATACCGGCGGTGACTCCGCATCAGCATCCGGGGCATCATTTTCTTCCGACACTTCTTCATACTCCGGAACAACAACGCCCCTTCTCACCATAATATTGTAAATGAGGCTGGCCCGGTGAACGACATACCGTGAATTGCCAAGGGGATTGAACTTTCTGGGATTCGGGAGCACTGCTGCAAGCCGGGCCGCTTCTTCGGGGCCCAGGGCTGATGCTGATTTACCGTAATAGGCCCTTGAGGCAGCCTCGATGCCAAAGATGCCTCTGTCGCCCCACTCGGCTACATTGAGATATAACTCGAGTATCCTTTTCTTCGGGAGAGCTTTCTCCATGCGCCAGGTGATGATAGCCTCCCTGAACTTCCTGAGAGGATTCTTCGATGGTGAGAGATAAAGGTTTTTTGCAAGCTGCTGGCTGATTGTGCTTCCTCCGAGCTTGAACTTTTTAGCCTTGATATCTTTTTCAAGGGCCTTTTGCATCGCTTCGTAATCAAAACCTTCATGACTCCAGAATTTATCGTCTTCACCGATCAGGACTGCCTTGACGACATACGGTGATATGGCGCTCAAAGGAACCCATTTCTGATTAATTTTGTATTTCCTGCCTTCCCTCTTCCATTCCTTCTCCCTGTATGCCATAAAGGATGTCTTGCCGGGATTTTTCTTCTTCAGTGCTGACACGTCAGGATACACAAACTGAAAAATGATAAGCAGGGAAATGATCACAGAGAACAGTACAATCAGACTTTTTGCGTTTAATCCCTTCTTTTTCATGCGGACCTTATTAATGTCATGAACTCTTTCCTTGTAAAGTGCTGTAGTTGACCCCTTTATCTTCCCCTGCGATCCGGAAGAAGGCGTCACCCTCTATGAGCTCTTTCAGTCTTTGCGTATCGACATGATTGTAAAAAACTGGCTTAATCATCGATCTATCTCCCGATGCTCCCAGAAGATAAGGAGACAGAGCCCCGTCTTTCATAATTATTTTGGTGATCTGGAGCGGCTCATAGAGCCTGATATAGGTATTGATAGTTACCCTGTCAGGCTGCACCCTTCTAAAAAGGTCAAGACAGTCGGTCAACACCTTCTCATCTTCATAGGGAAACCCGGTCAGAAAATCGATGGCAAGGAATATTCCATTGGACTTTGCGTGAAACACAAACTTTTCAATGTCAGACCAATACATTGAACACTTTTTAAAGGAATCGACCGTCAGGGTTATCAGATAGACGCCTGTCGCCTTCATCAGCCTGAACAATTTACTGTTAAAATTCGTCGGCTTCATATAAACAGTCCATTGAATATTCATCCCTGATTGTTTCAATGCACTGCAAATATCCAGCGAAAAATCGAGATCTTCATTGAACTCTGAATCACAGAGATGGAAATGATTATAGCCCGCGTCAACAAAACCCCTTATCTCCCGCAGGACATCTCCCGGATTCCGAAACGACACCCTAGAGTTTGCCTCAATGCAATAGACACAGGAGGAACTGCATCCCTTATGTGTCTCAAAGCCGGCGAGCCCGCTGTTCTGATAATACTTCGCATAATCAACAGCAGAAGAAACCCTTTTGCATGAGTAATCTGACCGGGCTTTGCCGTAATATATCCTCTCGACCGGAACCTGTTTCAGGATCATCTTCATAAATCCGGGGATATCATCCTCAGCGGGCCCGACAAATGCGTAATCAGCATCAAGATATTCGAGGACTCCCTCCGGGTTTGTCATAAGGCCTGCTCCGCCAACGAGAACTTTGATTCCGCATGATGATTTGATAAAACGTACGATATCTCTTATCTCATCGAGATAAAATTCATTATCATCAAATAGGACACTGTCCACATTTCGGACAGAAATACCTGCTATATCAGGTGTAAAAGATTTTACCGCTTCATCGATATCATTATATATGTTATCCGAAAAGCAGAGGTCGAGAATCTTCGTTCCGTGTCCCTCTTTTTCAAGAGCTCCGGCCAAATACTCGAGCCCGAGGGGCGGGACCGGCGGCGACATAAATCTGTTTGGATTAATGAGGAGTATATTCATAGATTGTTATAATAAAACAATCAGGAATTTTATTGTACGCAAGGACCATCAATGAAAAGAAGTCATGACTTTTCTTTTCTAATCAACGTCGGGAAAGCGGACAAGGGTGCCTTTGCGTGTGCCATATCTGAATATGGTTACGCCTTTGCAGCCTTTTTCGTATGCAAGGAAATAGGCCTTTGCGACATCCTCTTTTTTTGAATTAGCCGGTAAATTAATTGTCTTCGATACAGCGTTGTCAGTGAATTTCTGGAAAGAGGCCTGCATCCCGACATGGTCGCTGTAGCTGATTTCATGAGCAGTCCTGAACAGCTTTTTTATCTTCGGCGGAATACCTTTTATGCCTCTGAGCGTTCCTCTTTGATTAATATCGGAGATGAGCGCATCTGAATAGAAACTCAGTTCTTTGGCACATTGCAGGAAATACCGGTTGAATTCCGTCAAGACAGTATCCATAATAACCCTTTTATACGCGATCGCAAATAACGGTTCTATTCCGCTTGAGCAATCAGCGATTATTGACAACGTTCCTGTAGGCGCAATCGTGGTCGTAGTCGCGTTACGGGGCATCGGCATGTCAGGTGCATCGTATATTGAACCATGAAAATTTGGGAAGACCCCTCTTTCCTTCGCAAGGGCAACTGAACTGTTGCGGGCAGTGTCCCTGAAGAATTTCATTAAGGTCTCAGCCAGGGAGAAAGCCCTTTTACTGTTATACGGTATGCCCAGTAAAATCAGCATGTCAGCCCATCCCATAATGCCGAGTCCAATTTTGCGGTTGCCTTTATGCATTTTTTCAACGGCAGGGAGAGGATATTTATTCACATCTATTGCGTCATCAAGAAATCTGACCGCTGTATTTATGTCTTCTGCCAGTGCCTTATAATCTATCACCGGCCCTTTTCCTTCCCGCAGAACATACTTGCCGAGATTGATTGATCCAAGAACGCACGCCTCATAGGGCAGCAAGGGTTGTTCACCACAAGGGTTAGTGGATTCTATCACGCCAACATGCGGCGTCGGGTTGGCCCTGTTTATCACATCAATAAAAATAACGCCGGGATCGCCAGTCTCCCATGCGCTTTCAACAATTTCATCGAAAACCTCTTTTGCCCTGATTTTTTTGCTTACAGATTTGTCCCTCGGATTCATTAATTCATAATCTCCGTCCCTACAGAGGGCTTCCATAAAGGCATCTGTCACAGCCACGGAAATATTGAAGTTCTGCAATTCGCCTGCTCTTCTTTTTATTCTAATGAAATCAAGAATATCAGGATGGTCTACCCTCAAAATTCCCATATTTGCACCACGTCTCGCCCCACCCTGTTTGATCACTTCTGTCGCAGTGTTGAATACCTTCATGAAGGATACCGGACCGCTCGCCATGCCGCCGGTCGAACGGACGATATCTGATTTGGGCCGAAGGCGGGAAAAGGAAAACCCTGTCCCGCCGCCGCTCTGAAGTATCAATGCCGCATTTTTTAAAGTACCGAAGATGCTGTCCATGGAGTCTTCCACCGGAAGGACAAAGCACGCCGCGAGTTGTCCGATGGATTTCCCCGCGTTCATGAGCGCGGGTGAATTGGGGAGAAATTTCAGATTGACCATCAGATTATAATATTTATCAGCCCAAAAGTCCGGGTCACTATAATAATATTCCTCGGCGCGGGCTATGTTCCGTGCCACCCGCATAAACATTTCCTCAGGGGTTTCAGTGACATTGCCTGAAGCGTCTTTCAGCAGATATCTTTTTCGCAGTACTGTTATTGCGTTATCACTCAACTCCATAGTGAGATTATATCAGAATACCGGAAAGGTCATAACGAATGGAGTACTGGCAAGAGAAGAACACTCTCAGATTAACAAAAGAAGCGGCGTTTGAAGAGGCTGTAATTAGTAATGCCTCATCCCATTCATTCCGGATGACTGGAAAAGTCCTGAAAAGGGCTGAAATAATGGAGTTATTTTCGGGTCTTTTTTTTGGCAGCTGGCTTCTTCTCTCTGCCCTTAACCGCCTCTTCTCCGCAACAATATACCGGGACAAGCAACTTTTTCTCTTTTTCTGAAACAGTAAACTGTTTTCCGCATTTCCTGCATTCATACGTTAAAGAATTTTCCATGGTATATCTATCCTGCCTCCTTTCAAGGCTACTATGAATATTATGGCATGCATATGGTGTTGCTGCAAAATACTTTTCAGCCATCCATGCCCCGCAAAATGTATTTTTCGGCCTAAAATTCAATCCTCAGCCCCGCCTCGATCCATCTGTCAGGATTCAGGAAACTATTATTATCGTAATTGGCGCCGTTGAACAGATTGCGGACACTGAAAAAAAAGTTGGTCCTGCTTTTTTCTGTAACGAAAATATCCTTATTATAATGGAGGTCCCAGAGCATATCATCATAGCGGGGGCTCCCGCTCTGGGAAGACTGGATTCTGCCCAACCAGAGATACTGTCCAAACAGGGTGAGATTGCCTATACGCTTGTCGGCATATCGCAGTTTTGCGTTGAGGCAATAAAACTCGTCGCTTCTGTTATTAAGTTCATCCTGCCACACATAGGTAAAACCGAGATGAGTGGTGATGTTTTTAAACGGCCCTGCGACGGCGTTCACTTCGAACCCCTTCTTCTCCGTCTTGCCGCCGTTTTCATAGGTCATGGTGGCAGCGTCAAAAATAAATGTCTTGTCCAGGCGGTGGTAAAAGATGTCCGCTTTCAGATGCAGTTTTTCGATTTCGCCTGATTCGATGCCTGCCTGATAGGACCAGGCGACACTGGATTCGATGTCCGGATTGCCCGGCAGCGGCACCCTTCCCGTAAACCCGGCCACACCATATACCGAAGGTCTGGCAAAGCCGCGCGCCACGGTGGCGCGGACGAGAGTTTTTTCGGATATCCTATAGGTCATGCCCAGGCTCGGATTAAGCTGGTCTTCGCGTACTATGCCCGCAATATCCAGGTGATCATAACGCAGGCCGGGCGTGATTGTGAAGCGGTCCCATTTGATGGTGTCGTTTACATAGACGGACGGAATCGCGACATCGCCTTCCCCCGTATCCTCTTGCGGTGGAAATCCCAGCGACTGACGATATGCGCCGTACCTGGCCGAAGCGTTCATTTCGCCATAGTAGTATTCCGCTCCCAGGAGCATGCTGTGGCGTCCTTTGTCCCATGTGAGGCTGGTGTCTCCGCCGTAAGCATAATTATCATATATATACTCCTGATAGAAATCACCGGCATTGCCGGCAATCCCGGTACCCATTACATCATAATGGTCGGTAAGTCTCTGGTCGAAATAATAGAGATTGAGTTTGAACTTCAGGTCAGGTGAAAGGGCGGCGTCCAGATTGCCGCGGACAAAATAAGCATCGACGCCGAAAGGGTCCTGCCAGTCAAGGGCAGGCACAATGATATTGAGGTGGCGATCTCGCCAGTAACCGGCCGAGAAGGTCAGGGCGATATCCTTTGACGGATCGTAATTGACCTTCGCATAGACATTTTCACTCTCCGCGAACCGGTCCGGCGACCGGTCAAAAGAGGCATCCGCAGTGACCAGGCCGTCGGTCTCAAGCTTGCCGGCATAGAGGTAATAGCGAAATGTATCGCTGCCGCCCCCTGCATCTGCACGCAGGTCCCAGCTCTGATGCTCGCCGAAGGAACCGTAAAGCGTGCCGGTCGGGCGGGAACCCTCTTTGCCGTTTTTGGTGATGATATTGATGACACCGCCCAGTGCCGAGCCCCACGCCGAGGAAGCCGGCCCCTTGACGATCTCGATCCGGTCGATGATCTGCACGGGAATGCCGGTGGTAACGGTATAGCCTTCCCCAACCTCGTTAATGCGCACCCCGTCCAATAAGATGAGATTATGAAAAAATTTTGAAGTATGGATACTATTAACGCCGGTGCCGGCGAAATATTCATTAAAATCGATATGCATGCCGGTCACGATGCGCAGGATCTCGTTGACCGAGTGGGCGTTCATCTGCCGGATCTCCTCGGCCGTGATGATCGAGATGTTCTCGGCCACATGTTTGATTTTAGTCGGCCGGCGAGAAGTGACCTCGATAAGGTCCTCCAGG
>JAOUFP010000313.1 GCA_029858145.1 Nitrospirota bacterium
CCTCGTTGCGGGATGTGACGGAGCCAAGCCCGGCAGAAACTACTACACGGAGTTCGTCGAAAAAGTGCCTTCGGACTGTGTCGTGCTCACCCTCGCCTGCGGAAAATTCCGCTTCTTTGACAAGCAACTCGGAACCATCGGAGGCATACCGAGACTTCTGGACATAGGTCAGTGCAACGATGCCTATTCAGCTATTCAGATCGCCCTGGCGCTCTCAAAGGCATTTAATGTAGGGGTAAATGAACTGCCGCTTTCACTTGTGCTCTCGTGGTATGAGCAGAAGGCAGTCGCCATCCTTCTGACTCTTCTCTATCTCGGGATAAAGGATATCAGGCTCGGGCCTTCACTTCCGGCATTCACTTCAAATAACGTGCTTGGAGTGCTCGTCGAAAAATTCGGTCTTAAGCCGATTACGACACCCTGTGAGGATCTGAAAGCAATTCTTGGAGACAACGTAGAGAGCTGCGAGGCAGAAATCGCAGCCTGACGGACGCGGTGTTCTTCAGAAACTTTATGGGGCAGGAATGCCTGCCCCATGCTCTTTTACGGCACATCACTCTCTTCCCATCTGACCTCTTCCACGCCGCTCAATTCTGTAAGCCGTTTCACTACATGCTCCCAGTTTTTATCTTCCTTGCTGTATACACGAATATGGTAGGTTGTAATCCCTGAGGCCTTCTCAAAGCTGAAATTAATGTGCTGGATAAAGATCATAGGATAATTCGAGATGATCATTCTGATCTGTGCGAGGGCGTCATCCGCGGCTCTCAGGCTGATTGTCAGACTGCTGTATATTCTGCGATGAGCAAGTTCCCTTACAGGTTTCATGAGATAGAGTGAAATAAGTATCAGAAATGTAGTAAAAAGCGTCTGGGCTATATACCCCGCACCAATGGACAACCCGATACCCGTCACCGCCCAAAGGCCGGCGGCAGTGGTCAGTCCGCGGACAGCACCCTTGCCTTTTATAATAGCTCCCGCACCAAGAAAACCCATGCTCGCTATTGCATAAGAGGCTATTCTGCCGGGATCGAGACGAACCACCGACTCACTGACATTAAAATTACGGTAGATTTCTTCTATATGCAGGGAGAGGAGCATCATGAGACAGGCACCTGTCGATACGATCAGATAAGTCCGAAAACCAGCGGCCTGACCGTGGGCCTCCCTCTCGAAACCGATTATACCTCCCAAAAGAGCTGAAAGGATCAGCTTCACAAGGTCCGAAAGAGTGCCTAATGAATCAAACATCATGAATTACCTCCCCAGAAAGAGAATATTTTATCTGTCTCATCACATTGCGTCAGATGTAACAGTATGCACTATATAACAAATACTGTCCGGCGAGGCACCGCGTCTCGTGAATGTGATTATAGCAAATTACCCTCTCTATGCCCAATGCCAAAGTTTTAGGCACCTTTTTCCAGAAAGTCGGCAGCAATATATTCCTACCAGTTATTCTCTTCATGCGTAAAACCATCTGTATCCTTTTTTGCTTTTTTTACTTTGTACTCTTTACTTTTGTTTCATTAGTTCATTTATCTCTCAAAAAGTAGCCTGTCCCTTTTTCTTTTCCTCTGTTCCTTTTTTTTGCCTTTCCCGTTTATCATTGACCTGCAGGTCTCTTGCCTCTTGCCTCATTTTAATAGTCGGAGAATCCAACTCCTCCTGAAGCCCTGACCTCGTAGTAATATGTTTTGTCTGCTTCGACTGTGGTGTCTTTGTATTTGAGGATGCCCTTGGCAACCGTGTCCAGCTTTGAATAGTCGCTTCCAGATGTAAGTGAGTGTGCAATTTCGTAACCACTGACACAGCCAGGGTCTTGCAGGGATGCTTTCCACGTGAGATTGAGTCCTGTTGCTGATACTGCGACTGTGAGATTCGTCGGCGCATCGGGCACCTTTGCCGCGAATTAAAGTCTGACTCAACAAAGTGACCTCCGAAGAAAAGGAAACAGCCGGGATGCCGCAGAAAACAACATTAAAGACAATTGTCATGATCAAAACATTCAATATATATGCTCCCGTAACACTCACTATGTGCTTAACCTTTTTCATCGGCATCGTTATTTTTCAGTCACACCTGATGACAGCTTTTTACCTTATACAATCTTTCCGGAATTATCTTTTAGACACTCAGTCCCCAACCCCCTCCACAGCCCATAAAAAAAGCCCGCCCCGAAGGGCAGGCTTTCAATGCTCTATATCTGTTACCACTTCGAAAGCCCATCTGTCCAGTGACTCATGGACATGCGTCTTTGCATCGCCCGGTCACCCGGGTTTTGCCTGTTCGGTGGCTACGATTACGATTTCTTCATAACCCATTTTCTTTTGTCAATATATTTCTGCGGGCCCGCGGGCAATTGCATTAATGGAATTCTTGCATTATAATCATCTGCATTGACATCACATAAGTGGAGGGGGACACAGATGCGAAGGGGATTCATGGTCTTGCTCACCTCGGGAGTATTTTTAATCTTCTTCTTTTTTCAGTCTGTTGATTGCACCGGAGAGGTATCACATCATGATCCGGCAAAGAGCTCTCCATGTGAACCCCTGCCGGATTCGCCTCTCCCCGATGCCAGGATTTCCGAAATGTTGTTCGGCCTCCCGGGTCTCGAAAATGTCGGCAGGATTTCACCCTGCGTATACCGGGGAAACCAGCCAAAAGAGAACGGATATCTGACTCTGAAGAAAATGGGTATCAGAACAATAATCAATCTGAGGTCCCATCACGGCGAAAAAAAGGCGGTAGAGGCTTCTGGCATGCGCTACCTCGAATTTCCGATCGGCATGCTTCACGCGGTAGATGAAGAGACAGTCAGAAATATCATCAGGGCCATGTCAGATCCCGCAAACCATCCCGTGTACGTCCATTGCGCCCTCGGCCAGGACCGCACCGGCATCGTCGTTGCCGCCTACAGGATTGACGTGGAAGGCTGGTCCTATGCAGATGCTCAAAGAGAGATGCAGGCATTCGGGTTTAATGACACATGGGTGCACCTGAAGAAATTTCTCAGGGAATACGCGGAACATAACGACCGCAAAAAGAGGCAGAAATGAAATCCACCACCATGGATGGGTCAATCCTCGTCCTTTCCGCAGCCTCCGGAGCAGGCCATGTGCGGGCTGCTGACGCACTCGTCTCTGCCTTCGGTCACATCGGCGTCACTGCAGAGCATGTCGAGGCGCTGAGATATACCACCCCTCTTTTCAGAAAGGTCTACTCAGACATCTACATCGATATGGTCAACAAGCGCCCTGAGATCCTCGGCTGGGTGTACAATTCCCTGGACCGTCCATGGAAGTACCAGAAAAGGCGCCTCGCATTCGACCTTCTCAATACCGGCCCTCTCGTAAAACTCCTGAAAAAAACCGAGCCTTCCGCTGCTCTTTGCACTCACTTTCTCCCGGCGGAAATCCTCATCCACCTCAGGAAGAAAAAGCTGATCAACTTTCCCATCGGCATCGTAATCACTGACTTAGACGCTCACGCCATGTGGGTCTATCGGGATATCGACTGGTATTTCACCGCCTGCGAAGAGACTGCGCTCTATCTAGAAAAGCTCGGCATACCAAAAGAGGCGATCCATTCAACCGGCATCCCCATCGATCCCCTCTTCGCCCGTCCGGTTTCCAAGGAGGATGCCCGGCGGCAGCACGGCCTCGCGTCAGACCGCTTCACCCTTCTGGTTTCGGCCGGCGGTTTCGGCGTAGGTCCCGTGGAACTCCTGATCCGTTCTCTTGATGAGATGAAGACCCCTGTTCAAATGATAGTCGTTTGCGGGAAAAACGCACGGCTCAAGGAGACGCTCGAAAAGATGCCGACGCGCCATCCCGTCAAGGCGATCGGCTTCACCACTGAAATGGATACCCTCATGGCTGCCGCTGACATGCTCGTCGGCAAGGCAGGGGGACTCACCTCCTCCGAGGCCTTTGCGCGGGGCCTTATCCTTGCGGTCGTCAACCCGGTACCGGGTCAGGAGGAAAGAAACAGCGACCATTTCCTTGAAGAAGGTGT
>JAOUFP010000314.1 GCA_029858145.1 Nitrospirota bacterium
GACGGCATGGCATCGCTGATCATGCCGATGGTCTCCTTCAACCTGCCGCTGCTGCCGCCGATAAAAACACGGTCCGGGGCAGGAAGGCCTTTCAGCGCATCAGGGGCCATGCCCTCGACAATTTCCATGATGGCAGCGTGGAATTTATCCGCGTTATCCCTGATGTTTCTGATGCGTTCCCGGTCTTTTTCAATGGCATAGACCTTTATGCCGGCAGATAATCTTGAGACTTCGATGGACACTGATCCTGAACCAGCGCCGACGTCCCAGAACACCCCTCTTTCAGGAATCCGCAGTTTATGGACAGTGACAGCCCTGATCTCGTCTTTTGTGATGAGGCCCTGCACATGCGAAATCTCGTTTTCCCTTAGACCGAACTTGATAACAGAGTTGACGGCGACATTAGTTTTGTGCCCTCCTTCTGTCATTGCGGCTTGTCCGCAATCTTTCCCTGACTCTTCATGCAGTGAAGAAAGATTCCCGACAAGCTGGAATGACATTGATAAAGGCTGCTCATTTTTCAGAATAACCACATTCGGCTCGCCGAAGTTCATGCCTGCGATCACCTCAGGAGTGCCTTCTGTGATCTTCTCATCAGGATACCCGAGTCGTTCGCAGACATAGAGCTTCAGCGGAGAAGCGAACGCCGAATGAAGAAATTGTGCGATAGCAGCAGGGTTGTTCTCCCTGTCAGTCAGGATCGCAATCTTGTTATGCCTTTCAAGCAGCGACGGGATGTCGCCCAGCTCGTATCGGAGCCTTCTCCTCTTTCCGGGATCAGGGCCTCCGTGGAGACTCATGAGAAGGGCATCGTCCCACGGCTCCCCGATGCGCGCAAATGCGGTCTGCAGGCTTGAAAGCTCGGGATATATCTCGACCGCATCTTTTCCGAACTCTGCGATGGCCCGCCTGCCTATGCCGAAGAAAAGAGGATCACCGGAGGCAAGGAGCACAAGTGAAGAAGGACCGGCTGCAAGTGACGAATGGATGAAGGCGATAGTTTCATCGACATTATTTATGACCCTGACCCGGTCCTTCACTTTTTCATGCTCATCATAATGGCTGAAGACCTCAAGGAGCCTTTTAGAGGCGACGATGATGTCCGAGTTCAGGACCGTCTCCCGGGCTTTTTTTTCAAGGGGCTTGTAGCCGATGCCGATGACTGAAATCTTATTCACTTCCCGCAATTACCTTTCCTTCGTATGATACCAGATAACTGGTGACCGGGACACCCCCGGTGATCCTTTCCGCATAAGCCTTCGCGGCCTGACAGACCTTCTTGAGAAGTGCCGGGTGCCGGGGGATGAGTAATTCGCTGACGCGCTGAAATATCTCCATCGCGGTGTTGAATTCATACCCGGAGGCAAAGGGCAACTGCCACAATTCCTCAAGAAATGCGACTGCTTTTTTGATATCGATCGCACCGTGCCTTACGTGCGTCTGGGGCGTTGCCATGCCGATCTTCAGCATCTTTGCCCACTGGGCGGAAAGGTGGATTTTTCTGAATCCATGCCGCCTTGCTTCAAGCAGGGAGAATTCAAGGTAATCCCCCATCATGATGTAGGACTCTTCGGGAAATCCAAACCGTTTCATATGAGAGGCTTCAGAACTCCTCCCCGCGGACAAAACAACTGCGTCAATTCCCATCGCCTTCGCCACATCCATCGAAGCCGTAATGGTGGCGGTCCATGCCTCAGAGGAAACAGGCCTCACAATCCCGGTAGTCCCGAGTATGGAAATGCCGCCCATGATGCCGAGCCGCGCGTTAAGGGTTTTTTTTGCCAGTTGCCTGCCTTCAGGGACCGATATCGTCACCTCAAGGACACGTTGAATGCCGCCAGCGTCGTCCTGGTTCATTCCGGATATTGAAAAATCTCCGGCGCCATCCACAGCTTCCAGGACCGCCCTCCGGATCATTTCCCTCGGGACCGGACTGATGGCCGGCTCGCCGACAGGGGTAGAAAGGCCGGGCTTGGTGACCAGACCAACCCCCTCGCCGCCTTTGATGACAACAGGCAGGGGCCGCTGTACAGGTGTTCCCTGCGTTGAATTCTGCGGTGATGCTGTCAGCCTGACTTCAGCCCGTATCTCCGCCCCGTTTGTTATGTCGGGATCATCCCCCGCGTCTTTTATTATCGCCGCATAGGCGGTCTCTTCCTGTGTACTGCATCCTGCATTCTTTATAGTGAATATATGCCTGCTGCCATCAGGAAAGGGTATTTCAACTTCAGCACTTCCGGTCTTCTGTCCTTCCGCGTTCAGCAAAAGCATCGCCGCTGCCTTTGCCGCGGCTGCAGCGCAGGCACCGGTGGTGTAACCTGTCCTTAGCCTCCTACTTTTCGATCCCAACCCTTGCACTTACTCCCTTCTTGCTGTAGTGCTTGATTTCCTTCATCTCTGTCACCAGGTCCGCCTTCCGTATGACCTTCGCATCAGCATATCTTCCGGTAATCACCAGCTCAAGATTCGCGGGTTTTTTCGCTATCAGGTCAAGGAGGTCATCAGCGCTGATGAGACCGCAGTGGACAGCAACATTTGCCTCATCGAGGATTATCATGTCATATTCTTTTGATTCGATGATCTCTTTTATTTCCCGGATACCTTCCTGTGCCGCCGCAATATCAGCCCCGGTTAACGCGCGTTTCAGGATAAGCCCTTTTCCATATTGCCTGAGGGTGATCTGCTCGTGCAGGTGTTCGAGGATCTTGTGTTCGCTGCACTTTTTCTTCTTGATGAACTGCGCGATGAAGATGCGGAGCCCGGCCCCTGCCGCCCTCAGGGCAAGGCCGAGCGCTGCTGTTGTCTTCCCTTTTCCGTTCCCTGTGTATACCTGCACGTATCCTCTACGCATTGGCGTCCCTGAACAGATTCAGGACCTCCCTCCTCGCCTCTCCGATGGTAAGGGGGATCTTCCTGAAGGAGATGTTGTCCTCATGCTTGAGCCTGTATATCATCTCGGCGATATGCGGCAGTCTCAGTTTCACCTGTTCCATATCCTTCGGCGCGGTGAAGACCTCCTCCGGTGTGCCTCCCCTGACAATCCGTCCCCTGCTGAGGATATAGAGCCGGTCAAGAAAAAGAGGAACAAGGTCGACGCTGTGGGTGGCCATGACAATGGTGACCTCTTTTTCGCGGTTCAGCTCCATGAGGAGCCGCATCATCTTGTATTCCCCCATGGGATCGAGCCCTGCAGTCGGCTCATCCAGGAGCAGGATCTCATGCCCCATGGCAAGAAGCCCGGCTATGCATATCCGCTTCTTCTGCCCGTAACTGAGATTATGGATCGCCTTGCCGGCGTAATGTTCCATGTCAACGTCTTTCAGCGCATTGCTGACCCTTTCACGGGTATCTTTTTCCGAAAAGCCCATATTTAAAGGGCCGAATGCCACATCCTCGGCGACTGTCGGGGCAAAAAGCTGATCGTCGGGATTCTGGAAGATGAGCCCCACCTTGCGGTATATCTCTTTCGGCGAGAGCTTTCTGATTTCTGCGCCGTCGAGAAACGCCTTGCCGTTGAAATCCTTTATCAGGCCGTCCATTATCTTCAGCAGGGTAGTTTTCCCCGAACCGTTCGACCCCAGTATTCCGGTAAATTCTCCTTTTTTGATCTCAAGGTCTATGTCAGACATTGCCACGGTCCCGTCAGGATACGTGAATGAATCTATCTTGAGCGCCAATCTGGTCATATCTTCCATACAAGCCCCATCGCCATTATAAATAAAACCGATAAGACCACTTCAGATGATTTGAAGGGCTTATGCCGCAGCATCGGCATATCGCCGTCATAGCCTCTTTGGACCATCGCTGCCGTAGTGTTCTGGCTGTGTTCGAACGCCTTCAGCGTCAGGGAGCCTGTCAGTGTGCCGAAAGAACTCAGGCCGCGCCTGATATTTGAATAGCCGAGGCGGTTTTTCTGGGCGTTGTAAATGACTGTCGCATCCTCAAAGAGCACAAAGATATACCGGTAGGCAAACATCAGTATTTCGATAAAGCCTTTGG
>JAOUFP010000315.1 GCA_029858145.1 Nitrospirota bacterium
ACTCGTCTTATTCACGTGGTTTCCTCCGATATGGTTTTATCTCTATATAGCCAAATTTTCAAAAAACAGGCTGTAATGATATTGATTTTTCCTGCCGGGAACTCTTAGATGGTACTAAAATATCGCAGATCAGGTCAAATAATAGTGAGATTTCACAGGACGTTCCGGAACTGTTTCTGCCGGAGATCGGGTGAGCCTGTTCCATTCAGTCACGATTTACGAAACTGAGAGCGCTTCGGATAATCGCACGTCAAATGTTTCCGAGCGCTTCTCTTGTCATCCTCTCCGCTGTTTCGAAGACCGCCTTTTTCCCTTCCTCTGTCCTTGCCTCAATATAGAACCGCACTTTCGGCTCTGTTCCCGACGGCCGGATCATAAGCCAGGATCCATCATCAAAGACCATCTTTGTGCCGTCGACCGTTATGACATCCTTAACCGTTCTCTTTTCCCCCCCGATATCAAGCACAGTGCTTTTTTTATACTGGTCCTGCAGCACAGAGAGCTTTTTCATCAGAGGCTCTCCGACAAGGGAACGGTCGACAGAGATGCCGGAGCGGTCCGGATAATAGTATCCGTATTCATCCATGAGCTGCTTCAGGTATTCTCCCAGGTTTTTACCGGTGACCGCCATCATCTCCAGTGCCAGGAGAAGCCCGAACAGGGCGTCCTTTTCGAGCGTATGGTTATAGCCTGATATGCCGTCGGATTCCTCGAACGCCACGATTGCCTTTTCAGGAGATGTCCGCAGCAGATACGGCCTGAAGTTCTTGAAGCCGACCTTTGTTTCCTTTACCGGGATGCCGAGTTTTTCAGCGATGGCGTTCACAAAGTTGCTCGTGCCGACCGATTTTGCAACAACACCGTTTATCCCTTTGTGCACATGGAGAAAATGAAGCGCCATGCCGCCGAAATAATTCATCGGTATCTGCATGCTGCCGTCGGCATATCTTATCCTGTCCCCGTCAGGGTCCATGATAACACCAAGCTTTAAGCGAGCAGAGCTTTTCCTTAAAACCGCCTCCACACCCGCCATGTTTTTTTCTGACGGCTCAGGCGCGATTCCGCCGAAGAGATAATCGTCGCCGGTCCTGAGGTACTGTATCCTGCGATTCGGATCGATGATCTTTTGCAGGTGACCTCTCGTTGCCCCATGCACATTGTCAACACAGATGCCACAGTCCGTGTTAAGAACGAAATCCCGTATCTTCCGGACATCCAGCGTTTTTCGTTCCGTTATGTATCCGGTATAGAGGTCGGTGAGATCAATGTTTTCGACGTCAACCGCCTTCCCCGGCGCGACCGCGACTGTCTTATCCATCATCGCGTTGGCAATCTCCTCGATCTTTCCGGTAATCTCAGAGCCGGCTGGCCCGCCGTCAGACGGGTTGAACTTAAAGCCCGCATAATTCGCCGGGTTGTGGGAGGGAGTGAGGTTTATGGCACAGGCGGCGTTCACCATTTCTATTCCCGAGGAGAATTCAGGAGTGATGGCCTCTCCGGCATACCGCGTTCCTATTCCCTCTTTTTGAAGAAGCCCGATAACCTCCATCGCAAAGTCATGTCCGAGAAACCTGTTGTCATGTCCGACAATGACTCCGCGGGTCTGTACTTCCTTAAAGTCCTTTACTCCCATGGCCTCCATGACAGCGTTGTCCCCGCTTTTGAGCATGCCGATAATCGCGGAAGTCACCACGCGGACATTATGGAAGGTGAAATCGGTTCCAATCTCTCCGCGCCAGCCCGATGTGCCGAATACAATCCGGGCGGGGGAGGTGTTCTCTCTGGCAAACTTTTCTATGACAGACAATAAGTCCTTGTTGCGTACAGCATCTGACAATATGACTTTCCAGCATGATGCGGCATTTTCAAACTGTTTCGGCATTTCCCCTCCCGGTGATTTTCTTTATGCTATTTTACCACAGATGGTCTCCACGGCAAAGAAGCGTGCCGTTGCAGGAGAAGCCCTGTCATCTTCTAAGAAAACGGACAAATATGATATTATAACTGACTTTTTTCGATCAGGAGGATCAGATGTCCAAAAAATACAATATAGCGGTAATCCCCGGTGACGGGACTGGCCCCGAGGTTGTCCGGGAGGGCATAAAGGTTCTCAAGGCCGCGGCAGCAAGCAGAGGGTTCGCGTTCGATTTCACGGAGTTCGATTTCGGCGGCGCGCGGTATCTGAAGACCGGCGAGACGCTCCCCGACAGCGCGATCGGCGAGTTCAGGAAGTTCGACGCCATGTTCCTGGGTGCGATAGGCCACCCCGAGGTAAAGCCCGGCATCCTCGAGACAGGGATTCTGCTGAAGATACGCTTCGCCCTTGACCAGTACATCAATCTCCGTCCGGTGAAGCTCTATCCCAACGTGGAGACACCGCTCAAGGACAAGGGCCCGGAGCACATCGATTTTGTCGTCATCCGCGAAAACACGGGCGGCATCTACACGGGCCACGGCGGGGCGACGCGCGTCGGCACGAGCGAGGAGATCGCCACGCAGCTGATGGTATATGACCGCCGCACGGTCGACCGTTGCCTGAAGTATGCCTTTGAACTGAAGGAGAAGCGCAACGCAAAGGACCCGAAGTACGCGGCAAAACCGATAACGCTCATCCACAAGCGGAACGTGCTCACCCATTGCGGCGACCTCTGGTACCGCGCCTTTGAAGAAATGGGCGCGGAGCATTATCCGGAACTCAGACGCGACTACAACCACGTCGACGCCGCGAATATGTGGTTTGTGAAGAACCCCGAATGGTTTGACGTGACCGTCACGGAAAACCTTTTTGGCGACATCATCACCGATCTCGGCGCGATGATCCAGGGCGGGCTCGGTGTAGCATCAGGGGGCAACATCAACCCCGAAGGAGTCTCGATGTTCGAGCCCATGGGCGGCAGTGCGCCCAAGTACGCGGGGCAGAACGTGATCAACCCAATGGCGGCGATCGGCGCCGCGATGATGATGCTCGATGCCCTCGGTGAGGCAGAGGCCTCGCAGGCGATCGAGGCCGCGATGGTCGAGGTGATGCAGAATATGAAGAGCCAGGCTGCAGGCAAGATGGGCTTTTCCACTACCGAAGTGGGCGACATGGTGGCAAAGCTTGTTTCATAAATAACGCTGCGAATATGCGCTCGTGACAGACGATTAAGAATTCCAATATCAATGAGGAGAAAGATAATGATGCGAGTAGGTTTCATAGGCTGGCGCGGCATGGTGGGCTCGGTACTCATGGGCCGCATGAAGGAAGAAAAGGACTTCAATCTCATAGACCCGGTCTTCTTCACCACTTCGAACGTGGGAGGCAAGGCACCCGAGGTCGGCAAGGATGTCCCCGCACTCAAAGACGCAAGGAACATCGACGAACTGAAGGCGATGGATACTATCGTCTCCTGTCAGGGAGGCGACTATACCAACGAGGTCTATCCCAAGCTCCGGGCTGCCGGCTGGCAGGGCTACTGGATCGACGCTGCCTCGGCCCTGCGTATGGAAAAGGACGCCATAATCATTCTTGACCCGGTCAATATGAAGGTAATCAGGGACGGTATGACGAAGGGTATCAAGAACTATATCGGCGGCAACTGCACGGTTTCCCTGATGCTTATAGCGCTGGGCGGTCTGTACGAGGCCGGACTGGTGGAGTGGATGAGCGCCATGACGTATCAGGCTGCGTCCGGCGCAGGCGCCAACAACATGCGCGAACTGCTCAGGCAGATGGGCTCTGTTCACGCGGCCGCAAAGGACCTGCTGGAGAGTCCGTCAAGCGCCATCCTCGAGATCGACCGCACAGTGGCCGAACACATCCGCTCGGATGCGTATCCAAAGGAATTCTTCGGTGTGCCGCTGGCAGGATCGGTGATCCCATGGATCGACAGGCAACTGGAGAACGGCCAGAGCAAGGAGGAGTGGAAGGGCCAGGCAGAGACGAACAAGATTCTCGGGCGCGAAGGCAACCCGATCCCCATCGACGGCACCTGCG
>JAOUFP010000084.1 GCA_029858145.1 Nitrospirota bacterium
CCTGCTCCCGCCTTATCTCCCTGCCGTCCTTCCGCCTGAAGTATTCCGCCAGCTCTTCATGTCCGATTAGGCCGGTGGCCGCCGCAAGAATTTCTTCATCAGGATAATCGGCCCCGGTCTCTTCCTTGACCCGCTTTATACTATTGAGCAGTTCTGTTTTATATCCGTCTCCAGAGTACTCGACATAAAACAACACTCTGTGGATGAATTCTCCCCTCCGTCTTTCCTCAAGGTTTATGCTTTTTTCAGGACCGGCATGATACTCCGTGCGTACGTGAGAATGCCGCACAGAGAAGGCCTGCGCGGCCTCGGCCTTTTCAGCCCGCCTTCTGTGAGGCTTGTCCGCGGGAGGATAGTCCTGAAGCGGAAGCAGGTCAAAGGGATACCCGTCGCTTCTGCCCCTGACGCCTATCACGTAGAGTTCCTCCTTGGGCCGGGTAAATCCGACATAGAGGCTGTTCAGCCTGTTGACCTTCTCCCTTATGGTTTCTTCCCGGTATAACGCCTCAAAGGCAGGAGCACTTTTCACTATATCCCTGGTTATCCTCAGCAGGGAGGCTTCTTCTCCGTCATCGACCACGATATAGTCGAACCCCTTGCTCCTCTCTTCGTAGAGCACTGCGATTACCACCGGGAAGCCCAGACCCTTGGCCTTATGAGTGGTCATCACATGCACGGCATCCATGTTTTTCGGGACATTCATGTTCCATTCTGTTTCGCCGCTCTCGCCATTGCCCGCAAAGCCGAGAAAGTCTCTCAGGCTGTTGTATCCCGCGCCCTCAAAATCCTTGACGACTTCGAGAATCTTGACAAGGGTCGCCTCTTCATCTTCCAGAATCACAAAGACCCTGAAGACATTGAATATCTCGGTAACAAGGTCGTAAAGAGGAAGATATCCCGACGCCCTGAAAAGTCCGGCAAAATACGTTTCCCAGAGGACCTTGAATTCATCCCGGAAGGCCTTGTAAAGAGGGAGGTTTTTTTTCTGTGTAATGAAGAATTCCCTGAATCTTTCTGTTGCTTCTCCCGTCATATGCGCAGAAGCTGTTTTGGCGAAGATATCTCCCAAAACAAAGGAAGCAAAGGAGAGGTCGTCGGTGGGTGAAGAAAGAAAATTCAGAAGCGAAACGATCTCTCCGGTGATCTTTCTTCTCCTGATGTCAAGGCTGCTGTATGAAATAAAGGGGATATCCTCTTCGTTCAACCACGCGGTAATCCTGACCGCATGCTCGTTTTTTTGCGTCAGTATCGCGATATCCCGGTACCCGTATCCCCGTGCGCGCAACTCCTTTACCAGTTCCTGGATCTTTACCCTTTCAGGCGGTTCCTCATCATTCCTGTCAAAAACAGTGACTTCCGCATATCCCTGGCTGTCCAATCCCTCCCTGACCTTCTGCACGAAGTCTGTCAAGCCGCTTCTTTGCCCCGCTTCACTGTATGCATCGCTCTTCGCGACAATTTCTTTAAACACCTTGTCGTTGAACCCGAGTATCTTCCCCAGGCTCCGGTAATTGACTTCGAGCTCCCGCACCGCGTATTCGGCGGAAGGGAACGGGCTCTGGGATTCAAACGTTTTCATGATAGTATAATCCGCGGCACGGAAGCCGTAGATCGCCTGCTTGGTGTCCCCGACAACAAAGGCGCTCCCTTTCTGGGAAAGAGAATTCTCGATCAGGGGAAAGAGGTTTCTCCACTGAACAGGAGACGTATCCTGAAATTCGTCGATAAGAAAATGCGCTATGGTCTCCCCCATGCGGAAGTAGACGTCAGGGACCATCTCGCGGTTGAGATATTCGGCAAGGTTCCTGTTGATGTCCTCGATGAATACCTTGCCCTGCCTTCTTTTCGTAACTTCAATCATCCTGCTGAATTGCTCGTACACCTTCAGGTAAGGCGCAAAGCACGAACGCACATAGAAGGATGTGTACAGACCGATCATATCAGCGATTTCCGACCACTTCCCTGTTATCTGCCCATAGAAATCCTCTGCAATGCTGTCGGCCTTTTTCACCTTGTTTACCGGCGGTGTCTTTAATCCCTTCCCGATGAGATCGGCAAATCTTCCTTCCCTCACGGAAGAGAGGATTCCCTTATAGGTCGACTTCCCGCTCCGCTCCAGACCGGATTTGAAGATCAGGACTTCCATATCTTCAAGGGTCTCCCTTATCTTTTCCTTTATCACCGCCGTTTCGGCAGTAAACTCTTCAATCCTCGGTTTTTTGCCTGTGGCGGCAAGCTTCCGGTATATCTTTTTGATCTCATCGAGAAGAGATGCTGACGGTTCCCACAGGTAGGCAGCATCTTTTCTTTTATTTTCGTTCAGCACTGCTATCACGGTATCGAAGAGTACGGCCTCAGCCGTCCCCTCTTTCACGTTTCGCAAAAAAAGGTTGAAGGCATACTCCATGATCGCGTCATTATTCATGAGAATATCAAACTCCGGGTTATACCCGAAATCAATGGCAGAGGACTTGAAAACAGTCGTCATGAAACTGTCTATGGTCCTGACCTGAAAATCAGGATAATTCTCAAGGATTTCCTCAATCATGCTCCCGCCCCTCTCCATCAGATATTCTCTGTCAAAGGAAGTGATTTCGGAAAATTCGGCGATGCTCTCCGGATCGCCAAAAGAGAGCGCTTTCAGCCATAAGAGAATTCTTTCTTTCATCTCTTTGGCCGCGTTATTGGAAAAGGTAACCGCCAGTATGTTTCTCAGACTGTTTTTGGGGATTGTGTCAGAGAGGATAAACTGGACGAATCTTTCCGTCAGGGTGCGTGTCTTGCCTGATCCCGCTGAGGCTTTCAGGACGATGAAGTGAGGGAAATGAAGGGTTGAGTCTCTTTCGAGAACTGATCTGTTCATTCGAGATATGCTAGAGCCATTCAGTCAAAGTCCGCATAGATCTCCCCGAAGTTGATGCCTGCTATGGTGGCCCTTCCGTAAGTGTCCTTGAAGGAAAGCTTCGCCTCCTGGAATTCACGGCTGTAGCTTCCGTTCCTGATCGCCACATAGGCTTCTATGAACGCGGCGAGGCTGTCTGCCGCCTTCACGAGCTCGCCGTCGCGGGGATTAAAGATGTCTTCGTTGTACCGCTCGCTGATCTCATCGCTGCCCAGTTTTTTCCGCCTTCCCCTGAGTGTTACGATGCTGTCAAATTCCTTCTCGGTAAACGTCCGCACATCCTTGTGCCACTCTTTCGGGATAAGGCCGTAGACCTCTTTCTCCATCTGTTCTTTTTCATACTGTTTTATCAGATCGCTCAACCCCTCAACAGATCTCTTTACAGGAGAAA
Source organism: Nitrospirota bacterium (assembly GCA_029858145.1). Lineage (GTDB taxonomy): Bacteria > Nitrospirota > Thermodesulfovibrionia > Thermodesulfovibrionales > UBA6898 > JAOUFP01. Next base: position 3,294 of record JAOUFP010000084.1, read on the forward strand.
TGATATCTCTCGTGAGCACTTCAGGGAGATCATGAAACAGCCCGGTCAAATAATTATTAACGCACCTTCTGTCGCACGCTTTGATCTCAAGGGAAAAGAGGTATGACAGGACAGCGACAAAAAGTGAATGCCCGATGACAGAAGTCTTCGGAACCCGATGAAGGTTCGCCCATCTCGCCTGGAATCTGAGCTGCCCGCATAAATCGATGAAGTCCCTGTACCGTGCCTCTTCCTTCATCAGGATCATACCTTTAAGGTCCGCGTAATGCTCCTGTTTTTTTTGCAGATCCTGTTTTATCGCGGCAATCTCATATCCCTCAGGGTTTGCCCGCTCTATGATATCGAATTCCCATTTCGTAGCGTAAAAGTGGGAAGCGCTCAATATTTTCTTATTGATGCTGCCGGCGGAATTATGGAAATACGCTTTGAACCGCCGGCAGAAATCCTTCCCCAGCGGAGAGATGATCGGCTCGATCTCTTTATACACCCAATCATTCAGCTTCTTATACTTTTCCCTGTCCTCCTTGATCTTGTAAAAGATCGGCGGTTTCAGGTCGGTTATGACAAGCCGCTGAAGAAGCTCGAAGATCCCCCCTTCTATCACCTCGATCCAGCTGAAGCCGGGGGTAGACTCTTCGAACTTTCCGAGGAAAAAAACGATCACCATTTTGTGCGCCTGCTTGTCGAGCTCCACCAGCTCCACAGGCCGCACCTTGTCATTCCACCTCTGCATGTAAGCCGCATCGAATATCTTAAGTATCAGTGCTTTTCTTATCATGCGAATAGTCTAATCATATATCCCTTAACTTGCAATACGGATTTCTGGAATGCTCATCCCTCAGGAATATGCAGGACATTTGCAAATGCATGCTCGTTTCAGAATCTTCATTTCCCATTCATATTTTCTTCAAAGAAATGTCTTTAACTATACATATGAGAAGACAAAATGCATTGATTTATTCAGGATGGTTTATTTTATCGATCCTATTAATTACCTGTGTTGCGTATGCGCACGACCTTGTATGGCCAGGCGAAAAGCTGAAAGTCCTTTATCCGCAGGCAGATTCATTTGAGCAGAAGAACCTCTATGTTTCTGATGAGCAAAAGGCTGCTCTTGAAAGAAAACTGGATGGCAGACTGCCTGAAGAGGATCTTAAGCCGTCGATATACTTTGCTGTTGTCAAACCCGGTCCTGATGCCCCTCCCCGAAAAGCAGCTGCAATAATGTTTGTCGATGCATACGGCGAAGGAGGCAAAATTGAGATAGGGATTGTGGTCAGCGGCAAAGGGGAACTTATGAAGATACACCTGTTTGAAAACAAAGAGCCGGCAATAATAAACACGCCCGCCTTTCTCAAACAGTTTGAAAGCAGGAAGGCATCTGATTTTTTTAAAGTAGGGAGTGATATCACCGCTCCCCGCGGCGTGGAGAAATCCGCACAGGCGATCGCCTCCGGTGCGCGGAGAGGCCTTCTCATTATTGATGAGTTGTTCAGAAAGAAATGAAAAAAATACTCGTAATCATTTTTGTCTTTGCCTCGATAGTATCCACGGGTCAATACGCCGCCGGATCTGAGGGCCATGACCATGCTTATTCAGCGAATGTCTTCAGAATAAACGGCGCTGAGGTGAACCTCGGGATGGACCCTGCGAATTACCAACAGGGGATAACGCCGAAGGCTGTCGTCATGCTGAAAGATTCCATGTCAGGCGCAGCCATCTACGACGCGGAACTCTATATCAGACTTGAAACAGAAGCGCCGATGGACCAAGGGAGCCACCGGATTACTCCACCGTCTGCAAAAGGGAGTAGCGGTGACGGACTCGATTTCGGGGATTCCATGGATATGGCAGCGACGCCATCGACAGCCGACCTTTCGGGCTTTAAGAGGTTACTGCCCCAGCAGATGGCCGGGATGTTCGGGGTGGATTACCCTCTCCCCGGAAAAGGAGAATATGCATTCACCCTTGCCGTAAAGTCCCTTGGCGGGCAGACATTTGCGGCCCCTCTCATATACGGCGGCAGGATCTCATATCAGGAGAAATCGAAGGCCTCCTTCTACAGAATGCTCTTTGTATTAGGCAGCATTTTCCTGAGCGGTCTCATCGCGGCATTCATCCTTTATCAAAGGAGAACCCTCAGGCTGGAAGCAGGCCAGAAACTGAACCTGCTCGATATCCCTAGGTTGAGGCGTTTTTTAAAGTCTTCATGGTTCCAGCCGGTGTTCCAGATCCCTGTACTTCTCATATTCCTCGTCATCATAGCTGCGGGCCTTTTCGACATTCAGCAGGGCGACAGGAATATCGCGACACTTCTCATGTGGACCATATGGTGGGCGGCTATTATCTTCACCTTCGTCTTTGTCGGAAGAATATGGTGTATGATGTGCCCCTTCGGGGCTGTACAGGACTGGATCGGACGGCTCTTAAGCTTGAACCGAAACTTTCCAAAGTCCACGCGTAACATCTATCTTTCAAGCGTCATATTTTTCGGACTTACCTGGTGGGACAGTTATAGCGGCATTGTCAACAGACCCTCACTTACTGCCTGGCTTCTTATCGGCTTTTTCATCGTGGCTTCCGGCATGGCGGTGGTTTTTAAAGGAAGGGCTTTCTGCAGGTATGTCTGTCCTATCGGGGGTCTGATAGGCATATATTCGATGTTCAGTCCCGTAGAACTCAGAAACAAGTGTCTGGAGGTCTGCAGAGGACACAAGGTGAAAGAGTGCATCAGGGGGACCGACAGGAGTCATCCCTGTCCAATGTTTGTAACGCCCATGACGCTTGACCGGAACAACTATTGCAACTTTTGCAGCGAGTGCATCAAGTCCTGCTCTCAGGACAATATCGTCATACGGTTCAGAAGTTTTGCGAAAGACCTCTGGGTCTCCTCCAAAGGCTATCTCGATGAGGCGCTGCTTGCCATGGTACTGGTAGGGGTCACCATCGTCGTTACCGGTGAGATGGTAGCCCCCTGGCACGGGTGGATGGACACGGTCGGCAGAATCCTGCCCTTTGACGCTCTCGGGATACTCTCGCATGCCGCCCGGGAAAAGATAACCTTTCTGTTCGTTATGAGCGCGGGCTCTCTCATCATTCCTTCGCTTCTCCTTCTTCTGGCCAGCCTGATAGTCAATAAAGGCACGGGGCCGGACTCTCCCCTGTCACTGAAAGCCACATTCGTCCAATTCGCTTACATGTTCATCCCGGTAGGGCTTTCCATGCACCTTGCGCACAACATTAATCATCTCTTTAAGGAGGGGCCGGAGATCATCCCTGCGATCGAACGGGTAATGAACATGTTTGCGGGAACCGGAGAACCTGACTGGACCGTAACGCCTCTCATGGGGGCCGAATCAATATTCTGGCTCCAGATGGTCATCATTTTTATCATGAACATCTTCTCGCTCTATGCAGGATACCGGATAGCGGTCAGGTATTACGGAAATAAGGCCCTCAGGGCATTCATACCCATGGCAGTCCTCGTAGTACTGCTCATCGCCATAAACGCGTTCATCCTTGGACAGCCGATGGCCATGAGGCATATCCATGGAGGAGGCTGATGAAAGAGTTATTGCTCATAATTCTGCTCTTGTCCGCATCTGCCTTTCCATCCCTTTCGCGGGCAGACCTCGACCTCGACCAGGAGGTATTGGTCATTCCCGATACCCATAACGAGAAACCCTATATCTGGAATGTGCGACGGGACCCGGGTGGATATGACCTTACTATGGAGAATAAGAGTCTTCAAACCGGAACCGCCCGGTTCCTGTTCGACATAAAGGGGGCCTCATCCTCAGGAACAGGAGAAATGCACGTCTTCATTACGGACGAAGATCTTCATACTTTTGTCCATATCAGGCCTGTGAAAACCAGCGAAGGCAGGTATTCGTTCAATTTCGATCCGTCTGCCTCCGGCCGATACCGGTTTGAAATAGTCTTTAAAACCGCCGACGGGTGGATCAACCTCCGGAAAAACATAAAGCTTCAGAAATCCGAGGCAAAGCCTGAAAAGACCGGTATGCCGGGAGATGAAGACTATGAAGTAAAGGTAAAGCTCTATCCCCATAAACTCTACTCCAAACACGTCAGCACTTTTCTTTATCAGATAGGTTACAAAGGCAAACCGCTTAAGGATATCGAAAAAATAGAAGGTTCGGACATGCAGGTCGCTGCGTGGGATGAAGACCTGAAGGAATTTATCTATATGACACCACAACAGAACCTTGGCGGCCCCGAAGTGGGGGTAAGTATGGTATTTATGAGGCCCGGCAGGCACGCGGTCTTTGCCGAGTTCATACATAACGGGATTGTCAGAAGAATCGATTTTGTAGTCAACGTCAACGAGGAAATCGATCCGAAGCGGACTTCCCTTCCCTATCTTGGCCCCTCAGAGTGAACCAGCGGGCGATTCATCAGGGCGCGTAGATCGGTAAATGACATTGTTGGTCTTGCTACACGAGGAACAAGGTGATAGCATTTGATTAAAAACAGATGAAACTCACCGCTAAAGAGCAAAGGCAAGGAGGTAAGCAGCATGCACTGGGGCGATTATGGTTGGGGAATGGGATTCGGCTGGGTGTTTATGATTTTTTTATGGGTACTTGTTATCTTTGGGATCTTCTATGTCATCAGGATTGTCATGACCCGCGCAAAAAAAGAAAATGCCGGTGAGTCGGCGCTGGATATCCTCAGGAAAAGATACGCTAAAGGGGAGATAACAAAAGAGGAATTTGAGAAAATAAGGGACGATCTGCTGAAAGGGTAAGGCTACAGGTATTTTTTATACTCTGCTTCCTTCAAACAGGTTAGGTGTCCGCATTCCACAGGCTTAATCCTTTCTCCATTAAAGCGCAGCCAGGGGGAAATGTGAACAAGAAAGGAGGAACGATGAAAAGAGACCCGGTATGCAATATGGAAGTCAGTGAAGAAACGGCGACCATTGCGGAATGCGACGGCATAACCTACTATTTCTGTTCAGAGGGATGCAAAGAACGGTTTCTGAAGGAAAAAAGCTGTAAATTACCGAGGACCTCTTATGACCTTGTCATTATCGGCGGCGGGCCTGCAGGACTGACTGCCGCAGTATATGCCGCTACCCTCAGAATGGATGCCTTCATCATAACCAGAGATCTCGGCGGCCAGGCGGTTGACAGCACAAAGATAGAGAATTACATGGGGTACGACTTTATCAGAGGGCCTGAACTCATAGAGAAGTTTCAGTATCAGTTAATCCATTCCCATTATATCGATCACCTGATTAGTGACGTGGAAAAAATCGAGGCTGTTGATGGTGGATTTAATGTCACGACATCAGAACTTCAAAAATATTTTTCAAAGACGATTATTGTCGCCACCGGGATGACAAGGCGGAAGCTCAATGTTGCGGGAGAAGAAAGGTTTCAGAGAAAAGGGCTTTTTCATGGAAACATCCAGGATTATGCATTTGTTCAGGGTGAGGATGTTGCGGTAATAGGCGGAGGGAATTCAGCGCTTCAGATCGCTGAGAACCTGCATACCATTGCTGCAAAGATTCATCTTGTCTCTGATTCAGCTCTCACTGCAGACCCAGTGATAATCGACAGGGTCTGCAATTTTGGGAACCTTTATAAATATGAGGGATATAAAGTGGTAGAACTGGGCGGAGACGATACCCTCTCCAGCATAACGGTCCGCGAGAAGGCAAAAGCGGAAACTACACTTTTGCCTGTAAAGGGCGTCTTCATCGCCATAGGCCTGAAACCGAA
>JAOUFP010000123.1 GCA_029858145.1 Nitrospirota bacterium
ATCGTTTCGCATCTCTCTCGTCTGAATGATAAGGGTGAGATTATTGTCAATGCCGACTGTTCGACTTCTTATCCGGGTATATTCGCGGCAGGCGATGTCACGGATGCGTTCGGCAAGAGGATAATCATCGCATCCGGCGAAGGTGCTAAGGCCGCTATGGCCGCAAGACAGTATATTTTAGATTTAAGGAAGGGGTGAATCGGCCCCTAAAATCAGACGGTTGCCCGGCTACTGTTAGAAAAATATCTCGTGAGAGCAATTAGGTGATGGAGGAAAGTGATTTGAAATCGCTGTTCGGCAGACGCTATCTGTTGCGGGAGAAAATGCTCCTTTTCACGATCGTCGCTTCACTCCTGCTTATCAGCGTTCTCCATTATGTGACCACCGGCGATGCCCAGGCACTCCATAACATCTACCTGGAATTCTATTATATACCGGTTTTTCTGGGAGCTTTTCTCTTCGGTCTTAAAGGAGGACTGGTCACTTTTTTTGCAGCCTTTCTCCTTTATCTGCCGTATATCCTTATAAGCTGGACAGATTCAGTAGTTCCCGAGATAAACAGGTTCCTGCATCTCCTGCTGCAGGGCCTTTTTGCCCTCGGCGCTGGATTCCTTATCGACCGCGACCGGCAGCGGAGGGACCAGATGGAAAAAGACCGTTATCTCGCAGGTATTGGCCAGGTCGCAACGTCAATTGTGCATGATCTTAGAAACCCTCTTGTCACGATGTTGGGGTTCGCAAAGCGCATTCAGGATGGAAAGGGAAACCAGGACAGCAATATACAGGCGGTAATTGATTCTGCCCAAGGAATGGAAAGGATTGTTGATGACGTGCTTGATTTCGCAAGGCCGATTCGGCTGGAACTGCAGCAGGAAGATCTCAGGCAGGTCGTCGACCATGCATGCGTTGTCTGCAAGACAAAGGCTGAAGAAGGAGGAGTAAAAGTTTCGCGTGATCAGCCCCCTGAACCTGTCAGAACAGTGATTGACAAATTCCAGATGGAGCGTGCGATAACAAACCTGCTCAGTAATGCCATTGAGGCTTCCGACAGGTATCAGACGGTAACAATAAGCACGAAGTCTTCGGACAATTCTGTTAGCGTCATAATCAAAGACCATGGATCAGGCATGGATAGCGAGACCCTTGAGAATGTCTTCATCCCTTTCTATACGAAGAAAAGCAAAGGGACAGGATTGGGGATGTCTATCGCAAAAAAAATAATCGATGGCCATCTGGGCACGATAAATATATACAGCCGCCCTGGTGAGGGTACGAAAGTAAAGATAGAAATCCCCCATGCCGTACCGCCGACCGGTCTCCGGGGAAACTGAGTGAAGTCAGGAATTGACAATAAAAAAAACCGATTAGCATCATAAGCGCAATGTCACTCTTAAAGAAAGACAAAAGCAGAATCGTAGATCCTGTGTGCGGCATGACAATAGCCTGGAAGAATGCCGCGCTCGCGTCTTCCTTTCGCGGAAAAGATTACTATTTTTGCTCGGAAAGGTGCAAGGCAATTTTTGACGGGGACCCTGAAGCTGTATTTTCGATGAAAGCGGCAAGGGAAGAAGGTGCAGAGGAGGAGAGAACGGAATCGCTCGATAATATGGCTGATGAGTTGGCGCATGAGATCAGAAATCCCCTTACATCTATCGGTGGCTTTTCACGAAAAGTCCATGAAATGCTTCCGGAAAACCATCCCGGCAGGAAATATCTGGAAATCGTCATTGAGAATGTGGCACGGCTTGAGAATATGATAACGAAGCTTGTTGAGGTAAAGACACTGGGTGTTCTCCAGACAGAATTATCTGACATTAACGAAATCATTGCCGAAACAGTTGCTTTATTTGAAAAAGAATTCGCGGAGAAGAACGTGGATGTAAATCTGGAACTGGCGGACAAGCCTCTCATTCACCTTGACAAGGACAAGATCAAGGCAGCCGTTGCCGCTATTATCAGGAACGCGGTCGAGGCCATGGAGGAGCCTCCCAGGGTTCTTAAAATCGCCACGAACATGGGAGATGACCAGGTCGAGATAACAGTATCCGATACGGGGAAAGGGATTTCCGAAGACCATATAAAATATATCTTTGACCCCTTTTTCACATCCAAGATGTATGGGCCGGGACTGGGGCTGAAATTCGCACAGAGGATAATTCAGGCACATAAAGGTACAATTTCAGTGAAGAGCAAACCCGGAGAAGGCACTGTCTTTACGATCAGATTGCCCTTGAACAGTTCCTGAGCACCCTAAACCTTCTTGCAGGACCAAACCAGCGATAAGAAAGTTGAATATATCGGCTTAATTAACTTTTCGTGGGTCTGTTTTGTAAGATAATTTCCTACAGCTTCTTCGGAATTTCGCTGATAAAATTAGTCTCGCCCTTGTGATACCTTCTTATTAAGAAGTATGCACATAAACATCGACTTCAAACATAAAGAGGGCCAAGACAGAGCAATCCCATAATTCATAATGTTTTCAAATTTACGAGAGAAAATATATTCAAAGGAGAATTGCTATGAAGATCAGAAAAATCGAGAGGAAACAGTCGATAACGTGCAAGTGTCATAGTTCCTGCTGAAATTCAACAAAGTCAAAGAGAAAATAATATGGAAGGAGCGCTTACCTTCGACATCATATCCCGGAATTTTCGCTGACAAGGATATGACAAACGCCTGCGGGAAACAAATTGTCATCAGTTGCAGAAAAGGCCATTTGCTGTGATGAGTGCGAGTCCTATATATTGAATCCCAAAAAAGAAAAGGAGGTGAAAGCTCAGCATTAAGAAGGCATCCGGTCAAATGCAAAAGGATTATCTTATAAACATATTACGCCCAACAGATAAAAGGAGAAACGGGATGAAAAGGACATCTTTTACAGTTGTTTGTATTTTGGCTTTGATATTCATTGCCCCCAGCAGTTTTGCTCAGATGGGCGGCGGCATGATGGGAGAGCAAAAAGGAATGGTAAAGGGACAGATGATGAGCAAGGACATGATGCATGACATGTCGGAGATGATGAAACAGATGAACGGCATGATGCAGAAACTGTCCCATCCCATGGAACACATGACTATAACCGAGCATTCACAAATGCAGCGAATGGGTCAGATCATGCGCAACATGGCCTCCGAGATGAATGAAATGGCAACGCATATGGAAAAGGGCTCCGTGGACCGTCCTACGGTTAAAAAAATACAGGAGCGGATGAAGGCGATAAATCAGGAAATTGACGCACTCCAGAAGAAATAGGGATAGTCATGCACGGTGAAGATATCCCGTATGCATATGGATTCTGGTCTCTTGTCGTAGTCAATGTCGCGTTATTTGCCTTTTTTATCCTGAGTTTTCTTACACCTCTCAGGAAGAGAGAATGGCGCTCCATGGGTGCCACCCTCGCCTTTTTCGTCGCCCTGTTTAGCGAGATGTACGGGTTCCCTCTGACGATCTATATCCTTACAGGAATCCTCGGCAGTAAATATCCTGTTTTGAATCCTTTCTCCCATTCGAGCGGCCATCTCTGGCTTGTGCTGTTCGGCGGAGGGCAGACAATGATGACGGCTATCCATGTCGTCAGCAACGGGCTGGTCTTGATAGGGTTTGCGATAATGTGGAAGGGCTGGAGCCTGATCCATGCGGCAAAAGGTGAGTTGGTAACCGGGGGGCCCTATGCATACGTGAGACACCCACAGTATTCAGGGCTTTTTCTTGTTATGATCGGAATGCTGATCCAGTGGCCCACGATCATAACAGCTTTTATGTTCCCTGTTTTGCTTTATGTATATTACCGCTTGTCGAAGAGGGAAGAAGGTGAGATTATTAATTTATTCGGGGAAGAGTACAGAAGGTATATGGAAAGGACCCCTATGTTTGTGCCAAAAGTTAAAGGGGGTGACTAATAATGGGAAAGATTATTTTTAATGTCGAAAAAAGCCTTTGTGATGAATGCGCTTTGGCGCTGCGAAGGTTTATCGGGCATATGGAGGGCGTGGAATCCATAGAGGTTGAAGAGGGGAAAATCGCGATTGACTTCGATACGACGAAGTTGACAAGGGATGAGCTTGCCGGGCTCACAAGAGACAGCATGGAGAAGCTGGGATACAAACTGGAAGAATAAGAAAGGGAGGTAAAAATGAAGAGGTCGCTTATTGCTACGGTGCTTTTGTTTGTCATGGCGGGTGCGGCAAATGCCCAGATGGGCATGATGGCCGAGGGAAAAGGCGGAATGATGGGCGGAATGGCTGCAAATGAGCCCCCTTCAAAAAAAGAGCCTAACAGTTCAGCCCAAAAAACGCAGGAGAAAGCTGAGACGGGTGTTACCGTCGAGGTCGTGCTCCAGGGACAGAATGCGGCTCTTACGTTCAAAGTAACCCTTGACACACATTCCGTTGAACTCGACAAATATAAGTTTGCAGAGATAGTTGTATTAAGGGCCGACGGTAAAGAATATAAGGGCAGTGTGAAACCCAAAGAAGGCTCAGGACATCACCGTTCTGCAGTTATCGAATTCGAGAATCCGAAGACAAAAGAAATCGCGATTGTAGTAAAAGATGTTGCGGGTGTTAAGGAAAGAGTTTTTAAATTCTAAAAGGCCGGTATCGCGATATTTTGTGTGGAGGGGAGGAAAAAATGAAGGTAATAGATCCTGTTTGCAAAATGGAAATTCTTGATAAGGATGCTGCTGGTATATCTTCATTTGAGGGCGTCACTTACTATTTCTGCTCAAACTCCTGCAAGGAGAAATTCGACAAAAACCCGGCGTCATTTGTCACGGACGGACCGGATATTTCAGACAGAGAAAAAAGTCCACCGGGCACGCAAACGTATACCTGCCCCATGCATCCTGAAGTCAGGCAAGACGGCCCCGGCTCTTGTCCTAAATGCGGCATGGCGCTTGAGCCTGTTACTCCTTCTGCCATTGTGGCCAAAACTGAGTGGACATGTCCGATGCATCCTGAAATCATCCGCGATGCGCCGGGCAGCTGCCCCAAATGCGGTATGGCCTTGGAACCAAAAACGGTCAGCTCTGAAGAGGAGGAAAGTCCAGAACTTGTCGATATGACGCGGCGATTTAAAGTCAGCGTGTTACTCACAATTCCCCTAGTCATACTGGCCATGGGCAGCATGATTCCAGGTCTTTCCCTGATGTTGAATATGGTGCCCCATGGAATACGTAAATGGATAGAGCTGGGCCTTGCTACGCCTGTGGTATTGTTGGGGGCGTGGCCTTTCTTTGTCAGGGGCTGGCAGTCGGTTGTCACCTGGAATCCGAACATGTTTACCCTGATCGGGCTCGGAGTAGGAGTTGCATATGGGTACAGCGTTGCGGCGGCCTTGTTTCCGGGGCTTTTTCCCGTATCGTTCCGCTCCGAAAGTGGAGAAGTGGGCGTCTATTTCGAAGCAGCCGCGGTCATTGTCACTCTTGTGTTGCTAGGTCAGGTTCTCGAACTCCGGGCGCGAACGAAGACCGGCGCGGCGATAAAAGCCCTGCTCGGTCTTGCGCCTAAGACTGCGCGGCGCATCAGCAATGACACAGAGGAGGACATACCCCTTGAAAACGTGAATCCCGGAGATCTGCTTCGGGTAAGGCCGGGAGAGAAGATCCCTGTTGATGGGACGGTCGTCGAGGGATCAAGCGCGGTAGACGAAGCCATGATCTCCGGAGAACCCATCCCTGTGTCTAAGCAGTCCGGCGACCGCGTGATCGGCGCCACGGTGAATGGCACCGGCACTCTCGTCATGAAGGCAGAAAAAGTCGGCGCCGAAACACTTCTGGCTCAGATTGTCCATATGGTTGCCGAGGCCCAGCGGAGCCGCGCGCCGATCCAGAAGCTTGCCGATACCGTGGCAGGCTATTTCGTCCAGATCGTCGTCAGTATTGCGGTGCTCACCTTCGTGGTCTGGGCATGGATCGGACCTGAGCCGCGCATGGCCTACGCCCTGGTGAATGCTGTGGCGGTGCTCATCATCGCCTGTCCCTGTGCGCTTGGTCTGGCAACGCCGATGTCTATCATGGTGGCGATGGGCAAGGGAGCAACGGGGGGAGTGCTCTTTAAGAATGCAGAGGCTATTGAGGTGATGAAGACCGTCGATACCCTTGTTACTGATAAGACCGGCACCCTCACCGAGGGAAAGCCGAAACTGGTTAGCAGCTTACCTGCAGCAGGATTTGACGAAAAGACGCTTCTTCACTTCGCTGCGAGTATCGAGATGGGAAGCGAGCACCCCCTGGCTGCTGCGATTGTCGCCGGTGCGAAGGAAAGAGGCATCTCACCTTCAAAGGTTGAGTCTTTTGAGTCCCTCACCGGACGCGGGGTAACGGGACTGATTGATGGAAGAAAGGTCGCCCTCGGAAACCGCAAGCTCATCGATGAACTCGGCATAGCGCCGGGCGAACTCCCGGATAAGGCAGAAGACATGCGCAGGGAGGGCCAGACCGCCATGTTTGTTGCTGTGGACGGAAAGGCTGCTGGGCTTATTGGAGTGGCAGACCCGATCAAAGCAACGACCGCCGAAGCGATTGACCAGTTGCATCAGGAAGGGATCAGGGTCGTTATGCTTACGGGCGACAGCAGTACAACAGCTAAAGCTGTCGGGAATAAACTCGGCATCGACGAGGTGATCGCCGAGATCCTGCCCGACCAGAAGGCAGAGATTGTAAAACGCCTGCAGGCTGAGGGAAAGGTCGTGGCAATGGCAGGTGACGGCATCAATGACGCGCCGGCACTGGCACAGGCCCACGTCGGCATCGCCATGGGGACCGGAACAGATGTTGCGATGCAGAGCGCGGGAGTGACCCTGGTGAAAGGGGATCTGAGAGGGATTGTGCGGGCAAGAAAGCTGAGCAGGGCCACGATGCGGAACATCAAGCAGAACCTTTTCTGGGCCTTTGCCTATAACGCCCTCGGCGTTCCTGTCGCGGCTGGTGTTCTTTACCCCTTTGCGGGCATCCTCCTCAGCCCCATATTCGCAGCTGCGGCGATGAGCTTCAGTTCTGTATCTGTGGTGGGCAATGCGCTGAGGCTGAGAAGGGCAACGTTGTGATAGACGAAAGAAACTCTTTCACCGGCTGCTCGCCCCGTGCGTCTGCACAGGATGAGATGACTTAGGTGCCATATGGGTGGCTTCTCAAGGTTAAAAAACAGGCTCATTGCGAAAGCAGCCACAGCGGTGCCGCGTATCGGAAAGATTCTCACTTCGTTCTACCAGCCGGCCGAGCAGCAGGGAATACCATGGACGCCGGTGGTAAAGAGACTCAGTGAATCCATTGTATCTATTGTGACTACTGCGGGCGTCCACCGGAATGATCAGTTGCCGTTCGATATGAAAGACCCGAATGGCGACCCTTCCCTAAGGTTTATCGAGGGACCGGTTTCTGCCGATGCCCTCATGATTACCCACGATTATTACGATCACAAGGACGCGGATAAGGACATTAATATCGTATTCCCGATCGAAAGGCTGAGGGAATTCGAAAAGGCTGGACTCATAAAAGCTGCCGCGCCGGTTCATTTCTGTTTCATGGGGCATATATTGGGCCCGCATATCAAGACTCTCACCGAAGTGACCGCACCGGAGGCTGCGGAGATATTGAAATCGGAAGGCGTCGATATCGTTTTGCTCACTCC
>JAOUFP010000011.1 GCA_029858145.1 Nitrospirota bacterium
GAAAGTCAATGTGAGGGTGATCGCCGCCACGAACAAAAACCTGGCAGAGATTATCAGGGCAGGGCACTTCAGGGAGGATCTCTATTACCGTCTGAATGTCATTAATATTACGCTGCCTCCGCTCAGGGAGAGGAAAGAGGACATCCCCGAACTTTCACAGCATTTCCTGAAGAAATACAGCACGAAATTATCAAAATCCGTTGCCGGGTTCTCCCCGGAAGTGATGGAGCTTTTCGGGAGTTACGACTGGCCGGGAAATGTCAGGGAGCTCGAAAATATCATCGAAAGGGCGGTGATACTCTGCGATTCTGAACTGATAGGAAAAGAAGACGTCTCGATACCCGCGGTGCATGAAGAGAAGGAAACGCCTGCCGGTTCCTCTCTTGAGGAGATGGAAAGAGAGCATATCCAGAGGGTATTGCAGGAAGCCGAGGGCAACCAGTCAAAGGCGAGCCAACTGCTCGGCATAGACAGGAAGACGCTCTACCTGAAGCTGAAAAAATACGGGATCACCGGTCCGCCCTCATACACATAAATAACATCTCACCTTTTTCCCTCAGCGCACTTCGTCCTTTGCGGGCAGAACTTCCGCATATGATTTCTCTCCATTTCGTAGTACTATTTTTAAAACAGGCTTTGCGGATATATGTTCCATCAGAGAAGAGGAGGCGGGCTGTGGATAAGCAGAGGGATTTAAAAGAGATCGTCGAAAAGAGAATTCAGTTGTTCAGAAAAAAGCCTGAGGCTGCGATCTACAAGCCGAAAGTTACATCACGGCATATAAGAAATCTCGCTACCGAATCACAGGCACGCGAGCATCTCGTGATAACGGATTATGCCGAAGCAGCGGGCGGCGACAATCAGGCACCGAATCCGATAGAACTCCTCCTCGCGGCCTTCGCGGCCTGCATCGAGGCTGCCTTCTACGAGTTCGCCCTGCATGAAGGCTTTACCATTCATTCGCTCTCTGCTGAGGTGGAAGGAACGCTTGACCTCAGGGGGCTGTTCATGGTCGACGATGTATCCGCAGGTTTTAAGGATCTGCGGTTTACCCTCCAAATAGAAACCCCTGATGATGAGAAGAAGATACGCGCACTCGCCGAAAAGGTGATAGCCCATTGCCCTGTTGTAGACAGTCTGAAAAGGCCGACTCCGGTATCCGGCGAGATCACAATCAGCAAGGGCCAAAGAGAATAAAATTCCCCCGGGATGCCTGCGGGTTCCCTCTGTCTTTTTGTCTTGCCGCAGAGATCTCGGGATTAAAACAGTGGGTAAAAATTCCCCATTGAAGTGGGGCATTTTTCAGCACTAATCGTTTTCTACATAAAAGGCTGAAGAAAAGCCCCTCTGAAGGGATAAGAATCCTTTCTGGCACTGGAATTGCTCCTCATATATAACCATGGACGACATTCTTTTATGCACGCACGACCCCATGCTTGTCAAAAATCTTTACGGCGTCCTGCGCGACGAAGGCTATGATGTCGAAATAGCCGACCATTCTGCCCTTGCGGTGCAGCTGCTGCTGAAGAGAAAGTTTTATGCCGTGATCATTGACTGCAAGCCTTTCGGACTTTCAGCGGAAGACGCGGTGCAGATCATGAAGACGGTTTCGCCGGCTATGCCGATAATTCTTGTGGGCGGTTCCGAAGAAGAGCCTAACGCCCTGAACATAAAGGGGCCTGTGGATCTCGAAGAGCTGAGGGCATTATTAAATATCATGCACCAGAGCAGTAAAATCCCGTATCACTAAGGAGGAGAGAAGATGGCGCTGACACCAAGAGAAACAATCCTGAAGGCCTTTGCGATGGAGAAGCCCGAGAGGGTGCCGGTGACCCTGTTTGGGGGCGGCATGTGGTCCATCAAGGATTACGGGACGTCCTTTGAAGAGCTTGCAACCAATGTAGACAAGAATGTCGATATGTGCGTTGCCGAGGCCGAAAAGATCAGGTCCGATATCGTATATGTCGGGTCAGGGTTTAATAACTTCCACGCGATCGCACTGGGCAGAAAATCAGGGGTGGACGTCAAATACCGCGAGATTGGCGCGCCTGACATGACGTCCCATGTCGTGAACTCGGAAGAAGACCTGTCAAGACTCGATATGGAGGACCTCTTCCGCGAGCCCGTTATAAGGAACGTGATGGACGCGACAAGAAAGGTCAAACAGAAGATCGGCGACACGCGTCTCGTGACCATGACATGCTGGGGGCCGTTCACCCTTGCCGCCCGTTTCGTGGGTGAGGAGGCCTTTATGAAATACACCTTCAAGAAACCGGATTTTGTCGAAAAGATGGTCGACTTCTGCGCAGACCTGCTCATAAAACTCTATGAGCCTCTTGTCAATGACGGGATCGAGGCTATCAGCATTGCCGATCCTACGGCCTCGGGCGACCTTATCAATCCCAAGCAGATGTCAAGATTCGCTGTGCCGCCGCTGAAGAAGATGAGCGACTGGGCAAAGTCAAAGGGAGTTCATACCATCCTCCATATCTGTGGCAACACCAGCGACCGGCTGGATCTCTTCCCCGAGACCGGCTGCAGCACCATATTTTTCGACCAGAAGGTCGATATCGCCAAGGCAAAAGACGCGCTCTCCGGAAAGATGTCCTTCGGGGGCAATGTTGCCCCTGTACACGTGCTGCTCAACAAGACAGCCGCCGAGGTGGAAGCAGCCTGCAGAGAGATAATCGGGATAGCCGGCTCGGACGCCAACGGGTTCATACTCGTGCCAGGGTGCGACATCCCGCCGACGATCCCTTATGAAAATATCAGGACGTTCCATGATGTGGCGCTGAACTGGAAGTATGAGTGAGAGGCATTGGGAATAACGCCCCCAACCCCGTTCTTTTCGCCTCGGCGAATCCGCCTGAGTGTGGAAAGCTGAGAGGGGGGAGGGGAGTTATGGGATTGATAGCCTGATATTATGTGACAACACATGTTCGAAACCGGGGGAGGTGATGGAGAAACAGAAAAAGAACAGGGCGATGGAGCTATCGCAGAGGGAGGCAGAAAATGGGGATTTTTGAGTATGTGAAACAAAAGCTGGCCTCAGGGCCGCAGACCAAGGAGGAAACGAAAATGGCTGAAACGAAAATGGCTGAAATGAAACAAATGACAGTGGAAGAAGTAAACGATTACATGAAAAAGCAGTGCGGGTTTGTACCGAGGATGTTCCAGATCATCAACACGGTCACACCCGAGCCCGGCAGGACATTTGCCGACTTCTACGCGAGCATCTTCAGTGACGGCGCCCTGTCGAAGAAGGTGAAGGAGCTGATGTTCATGTCAGGCGGCGTTGCCTACTGTTCACCCCGCTGCATCATCCATGTCGTACCGGCGATCAACGCGGGAGCAACGACCGGAGAGATATTCGAGGCCGCTTCTGTCGGCATGATCCTGGCAGGATTCGTGCCCGGAGGCCCCGGCATACCGTATGCCTTTGAGTATGCCCTGAAATGCCTTGACATCGAGACGAAATACAGGAAAGGCGAGAAATGGGAATATCTGCCTTCTCCGAAGTTCGATCACGGCGTACATTAGAAAACAGGCAGGGCTTGTAAAAGGTCAAGGCTGAGGAAAGGCAAGGATGGAAAAAGGCCGAGGCTTCACCTTAGCCTTCACCTTAGCCTGCTGAAAAAAAAGAAGGCAGCAACCTTCAGGTGAAGGCGAGCTGCCCTGAGTAAAGACTATATCTATCATATCATAATGCCCGGCAAAAGGAGATGGCATGTTCAGGTTCCAGAAAGATCAGAAGGTTTTCAACTTCAGCGGAATAAAGATAGGGGGACAGCCGGGAGAAAATCCTCCGCTGATGATATCTTCCATGTTCCATAACAAAGACAGGATCGTCCGGGACAGAAAGGGAGACTTCGACCGGCAGAGAGCGGCCGAAATTATAAAAAAACAGGAAGAGTTGTCAGGACTTACCGGCATCCCGGGGATGGTGGCGATGGTTGCCAATTCCCCTGAGGAGGCGAAGATTTACATAGATTTCTACCTTGAGACAACGTCCATGCCCTTTGGGATAGACATGTGGGTCGCGGAGCAGAGGGCGAAGGCCACGGAATATATTGCGCAACTCGGCGTCCAGGACAAGTTCCTCTATAACAGCATAACCCCTTGGGACAAGGACATAAAGGGGCAGGTGCAGAAGCTGAAAGACCTGGGGATCAAGCATGTTGTTATACAGGCCTTTGACGACCAGGACCAGACCCCCGCGGGCAGGGTGAAGTCGCTTGAAGCGATCATGGCGCAGGGTGCCGCGGATTTCGATACGATCATCGTCGACACCTCTGTCATGAACCTGCCGTCGACTTCTTTTTCCCTTGTGGCGAACAGGCTCATCAAGGAGAAGCACGGCCTGCCCTGCGGCGGCGCGTATTCTAACGGCACGCATATGTGGAGCGCGATAAAGAATGAGTGGGGGCTCGACGGGTTCAGGGCGATGGACGCGGTCGTCCAGGGGATGTCGTCTGCCTTATGGAGCGACTTCAATTTCTGCGGGCCGGCGGTGACAGCCCCGAGGGTCTTTCCGGCGGTCGCGAGCGCGCACATGCTCCTTTCAACGTTTGTCTATGAGGAGACAGGGGAGATCCATGAAAATGAAAACCTGCCGATAAGGAAATATTTCTCTGATTTCATCGGGAAGCTGACGGCAGGGGGAGGAAGAAAGAAGAAATAAGACTGCATTGGCTTCGTTTGTCATCCTCCGGCTTGACCGGGGGATCCAGAAGGCCTTTTAAAGACCGGATTCCCCGATCAAGTCGGGGAATGACAGCCAGTTTAAATAACAATTTCTGGACAGGGACTAAATAAATAGAGACAGGAATCTGAAAGGAGACAGCAAGTTATGAATGCAAGAGAGAGAGTGCTGAACCTCTTCAAGGGAGAACCGGTGGACCGGGTCCCCTGCTTCAGCGGCATGGGGAATATCACCGAGACCGGGATCAATGAACTCGGCTATAGATTCGCCGGCATCCACCTTGACGCAAAGCAGATGGCCGACACCGCCTCAACCACCTATAAGCTCTTCGGCTACGAGTGCGGCGTCGTGCCGGTCGACCTCTGCGTCGAGGCAGAAGCGTTGGGCTGCGTGATCAATGTCTATCCCCATGCCGAGGGCATACTCTATCCCACGATCAAGGAAAAGCTCATCCATGACGAAGCCGGGATGGACAGCATCACCATCCCCGAAGGCTTTTCTGAAAAAGGGAGAATCCCCCTCATGAGAGAAGCGATACGGCTTCTCAAGGCCGACATCGGAAATGCCGTTGCCGTCGGCTCTTATGTGCTCGGCCCTTTCACGCTCGCGGGACAGATAATGGAACTGAACGATCTCCTGAAGCTCTCCTTCAAGAAACCCGACAAGGTCGCCAGACTTCTGGATGTCTGTGCCGACGCGCTCATTCTTGCTGCAAAGGAATTCGAGAAGGCAGGCGTTGACTACATCACCGTCAGGGAAATGGGCGCGACCAGCGATGTCTTGAGCCCGAGGGTGTTCAAGAGCCTCATCCTGCCGCCGCTCCGGAAGGTGATCAGTGAAATCTCAGTTTATTCCGTGCTCCATATCTGCGGCAAGACGAACGACATTGTCACCTCTATGATGGATGCAGGCCCGACCGCCATAAGCGTTGAGCAGAAGAACGACATCGCCGAGTCAAGGAAGAAACTCGGCCCCAGCGCCCTCATCTTCGGAAATATCGACGCTTACAATGTCCTTGTCGCGGGAAGCGAGGAGCTTGTCCGGTCTACCGTAAGGAAATGCATTGATGACGGCGTGAGCGCAGTCTGGCCCGGATGCGATATCTGGCCTACCGTGCCGCCACAGAACATGAAGGCAATGATGGATGAAATTACTCTATACGGAGGTAAAAAGTAATGGCAGACGATGCGAAAAAGAAAGAGGTCCTTGAGCAGCTGAGGAACGGCGTCATCCAGTATGACGAGGACGCCTGCAAGGAGGGAGCGACAGAGGCGATCGAGGCGGGACTCGACGCCAACGAAGCGATCTTTGACGGCCTGGTCTCGGGCATGGAGGAAGTAGGAAGGCTTTTCGAAGCGCAGGAATATTTTGTGCCTGAGATTCTCATGTGCGCTGATGCCCTCTACGCGGGCCTCGATATCCTGAAGCCGCACTGCAAGCAGATGGACCTGGGCGTCAAGGGTTCGGTTGTTATCGGCACCGTCGAAGGAGATGTGCATGATATCGGCAAGAACCTCGTCAAGATGATGTTCGATGTGGCCGGCTTCAACGTCTATGACCTCGGCAGGGACGTTCCCCTTGACCGGTTTGTTGACGAGCAGCTCAAGACTGACTCTGAACTGGTCTGCCTCTCGGCGATGATGACGACATCGATGGTCGGCATGCCGAAGGTCATCGAGAAGATCAAGGAGAAGAACCCCAACTGCATGGTCATGATCGGCGGCGCGCCGACCTCCAGGGACCTGGCGGACAAATGGGGAGCCGACGGCTACGCGGAAGACGCAAGCAACGCCCTCAAAGAGGCGATCAAGATGGTCGCATTCCTCAAAAAACTGCGGGACGAGAAGGCCGAAAAGAAGTAAATCATGAACGCTGAGCCGCTTAAGCAGTATCTGACGAGAGAAGGTGCCACCCTTGTCGGGATCGGTGATGTGACCGAAGCGCTTTCGGGCGAAATCCTCCACCTGAACCGCGGCATAGCGATCGCCGTCAACAGAAGCCTGAACAGGGAGACCGTCAAGATACTCTCACGTCTTCAGGAACTGGCAGATGAATGGCTCAGATTAAAGGGCTACCGGAGTCTGATAATCCCCCCTGATTCCGACAGGAGAAAGGACAGGCTCATAACCAGGCTCTACAAACTCTTCTGTCATAAGACAGCAGCAACCTGCTCGGGGCTTGGCTGGGTCGGAAAGAATGGACTGGTGATCAACCGGCTTTACGGATCAAAACTCTCCTGGGCAACGGTGCTGACCAATGCGCCGTTCGAACCTGATGAGCCGGTGAGAGAGTCTGAATGCGGGGACTGCGATCTCTGCGTAACACACTGTCCTTCAGGGGCGATCAGAGGAGAACACTGGTCCGTGACCGAACCAAAAAAGAAGATTGTTGCCTACGAAAAATGTTCCGCGCTCAAGGAAGAGCGGCAGGGCCTGAAAGACAAACCGAACTGCGGCTTCTGCGTGACGGTCTGTCCTTATTCAAGAAAGAGCAACGGACAGGGGAAGATGGAATACTAATGGAAAAAATAATCAGCAGTGACCTATTGCAAAAAGACTACAGCGTTTCCAGGGAGGAACCACACATGAGTCGTACATTCAAGGTGATTTTCCAGCCCGCAGGCAGGCGGGGAGAGATAGAAGAAGGCACAACGATCCTGAAGGCCGCTCAGCTTCTCGGCGTTGACCTCGAAGCGCTCTGCGGCGACAAAAAGGTCTGCGGCAAATGCAAGGTAAGGATCGAAGAGGGATATTTCGAGAAGGACAATCTCGAATCCGGCATGGCGCACATCTCTCCGGCCGAACCGACGCCCGACGAGCTGAAGCATATAAAGCCTGAAGACGGCCCCGGCATAAGGCTCGCGTGCTCCTGCGAGATTCACGGAGACCTTAAGGTGTTTGTGCCGGAGAGGTCACGGGCAGGGAAACAGGTTGTGCGCAAGGCGGCAAAGGAACTCTCGATCCCGCTCGATCCCTCGGTAAAGAAATACACGCTCACGTTCACTCCTCCGACGCTGCATGACATGACGACCGGCGACTATGAGCGGATCATTGACGCGATGGAGAAAACATACGGACTCAAGAACCTGGAGTTCGACTATCAGGTACTGCTCCAGCTCCAGGACACCCTGCGTGAAGGAGAATGGACCATCACCGTCACGGTCTGGCAGGACAGGGAGATCATAAAAGTGGAGCCGGGCCATGTTGATGTCTGCTACGGCCTTGCGGTCGATATCGGGACAACAACCTGCGTCGGTTATCTCTGCGACCTCTCGACAGGAAAGGTGATCAATACCGAGTCGATGATGAATCCCCAAGTGCCGTACGGCGAGGACGTCATGTCCAGGATCACCTATGCGATGAGCAACCCCGAGGGGCTGAAGACGATGCAGGACGCGATCATCAAGGGGCTCAACGAAATCATAGACAAGGTGGTAAGCGAGGTGAAAAGCGACGGCCCCAATCCGGGGCATGCCATCGACGACCTTACGATCGTCTTCAATACAGCGATGCACCATATCTTTCTCGGGCTGAATCCTGTCTACATCGGACGTTCACCTTTCATCCCCGCGGTGCAGCGTTCTCTTGACATCAAGGCGCGTGATCTGGGGCTCATGATCAATCCCGGCGCGTTTATTCATGTGCTTCCTATCGAGGCGGGCTTCGTCGGCGCTGACAACGTCGGCGTCCTCATCGCGCAGGAGCAGTATTTCCAGGACGACATGGTGCTCATTATCGACATCGGCACCAATGGCGAGCTTCTTCTGGGCAACAAGGACAGGGTGTGCTCGACCTCATGCGCGACAGGTCCCGCGTTCGAAGGCGCGCAGATCAAGTTCGGCATGAGGGCCGCGCCCGGAGCGATCGAAAAAGTGAGGATCGATCCGGTCACCAAAGAGCCGCAATACAAGGTGATCGGCAAGGCCGACTGGCATACCCATATCGAAGGCAAGATCAACGCCAAGGGCATCTGCGGATCAGCCATTATCGACGTGGTCGCCGAGATGTTCAAGGCCGGCATCATCGACAAGACAGGAAAGTTTGTCATGACCCTTGATACAAACAGGGTCCGAAAAGATGTCACGGGCAAGCCTGAGTATGTGCTCGCGTGGGCCGAGGAGACCTCGATCAATGCAGACATCACGGTTACCCAGGGAGACGTCAGGGCGCTTCAGCTCGCGAAGGGCGCTCTCTACACCGGCGCCAAACTCATGATGCAGAAGATGGGGGTGGAGAAGCTCGACAGGGTTGAACTGGCCGGTGCTTTCGGCAGCCATATTGACAGGGAGGCATCGCTCACCCTCGGCATGTTCCCTGACGTGCCGATAGACAAGGTCGTTGTTGTCGGCAATGCAGCGGGAGACGGCGCGAGGATGGCGCTGCTCAACCGAAAGAAGCGTCTCGAGGCGGATGAGCGCGCACGGTGGGTCGAGTTTGTCGAGATCGCCACGGAGCCGACGTTCGAAAAGGAATTCATGCAGGCGATGCATATCCCCCATATGAAAGAGAAATTCCCTAACCTCAAGAAAATGCTTGAGGAGCAGACCGCGCCTGCCGCCGCGGGCATAAAGGGGTAGCGTGTGCTGAAAGGACTGAGATGACGAAGGTACAGATAAACCCGGGAGCCTGCGGAATGCCGGTAACCGTGGAAGTGAAAAAAAAGGACAAAAAAAATACCTTTACCCTTACGATAACTTCCGAATGTGAAATGGCCGAGAAACTCGGCAGGGAGCTCCCTGAGCTTACGCTGATGGACGCGGTCAAGAGGCTTCCTGATAATCCGGTATATAAAAAAGGGGCAGTCTGCCTGAAACATGCCGCCTGTCCCGTCCCGAGCGGGATCCTGAAGGCGCTTGAAGTCGAGGGCGGCCTTGCCGTGCCGAAGGATGTGAGTATAATATTCATAGGGGAGTAACGAGGGAAGGCGAATGGAGAGTCCGACAGGTCTTTTTCTGCTTTTGCTTGCATACATCGTGTATGCCGCGTTCATGGTCAGGCTTTTCATCCACGGCCGTATCTGGCTCAGGGCGACCGTCCGGCATAAAACAGATCCAGCACGTCCTTCTTCCGGATCCTGCGACATCTGGGCGCGTACGGCCCTTGACGTCCTTTTCTTCAGGAGGCTTTTCTCGAGCGACAAGCTCTTGTGGCCGGGTTCATGGCTCTTTCACCTGTCTTTCTTTTTCGTCATACTGAGGCACCTGAGATATTTTCTGGAGCCGGTCCCTGACTGCGTTACTACCCTTCAGCCGTTCGGGGTTTTTTCCGGGTATGTCCTGCTCATGGGGCTTGCCTCTGTCTTATGCATACGAATGCTTTCAGGGAAGAAAAGGTATGTGTCCTATTCGAATTATTTCATCCTCTCTCTGATCCTCCTCATCAGCCTTTCAGGGATACTGATGAGGAATTTTTTCAGGCCGGACCTCCTCCAGGTCAAGGCGTTCAGCCTCGGCATCCTGACCTTCAGTCCGGAGGCCCTGCCTTCCGGCAACCTTTTTGCGTTCCACTTTCTCCTGGCGCTCCTTCTGGTGCCCTATATCCCCTCACATATCTTTGCCGCTCCGCTCGTGCTCTTTGATGCGGCACGGCGTGAAAAAGGCCTTGGGATGATCATGCATGAAAAATAAGGAATCCTTCACCAGCGTGCTTTCTCCGATACAGGTCATGGAGCTTAACGCGTGCACTCAGTGCGGCGAATGCCTGAAGTTCTGTCCTGTTCAGGATGTGACCGGGAACCCGCTGGTGTCTCCCCCTGAAAAGATACGTATCTTCAGAGAGTTCATCAAGGCCACGGAGGGGCTCAAGGCCAGGCTCTTCAACCCTTCTGACATCGACCGGAAACTCCTCGAGGATTTTGTGAAGGCGGTCTATGAATGCACCACCTGCGGAGCCTGCGGTGAGAACTGTCCGGTCGGGATCTTCACCCAGCGGCTCTGGCCTATGCTCAGGAAAGAGATGGTGAGACGGGGGCTCGGCCCGATAGGAATTCAGGCGCAGATGCCTGAAGCGATCAGGAAGACGGGCAACCCCTATGAAAAGCCTGCGGCAGAACGGTTCAGTCCATGGCTCCCCGAAGACATGACGATTTCAGAATACGCGGAGACCGGCTACTATGCCGGATGTACAGGGGCATATGAGGCGCATCCCATGGTCAAAGGGGACGTGCTGGTGCTCAACGCGATCGGCGAGCCTTTCATGATGCTCCCTCCTGAAGAGGAGGTCTGCTGCGGATTTCCGCTCTTCATCACAGGGCAGCATGAAATGCTTGAAGATCTGGTAAAGCGTCTTGTTGACGCGTATGCCTCACGGGGAGTAAAGACCCTCATCTGCTCATGCCCCTGCTGTGTCAACATCATGGCCAGGGACTGGCCGTTGCTGTACGGGAAAGCCCTTCCCTTTACGATACGGCATATCACCCAGTCTGTCGCGGATGCGATAAAGGACAACAAACTGACTATACGTAGGGAACTGAGGGAGAGGATCATCTATCACGATCCCTGCTACCTCAGCAGGGGAGTGGGTATCATCCGGGAGCCGCGGGAAGTTCTCAGAAGCATCCCCGGGATCGAGCTGGTAGAGTTCGACAGACACGGTCTGAATTCACGCTGTTGCGGCTCAGGAGGGGCGGCACGGAAGGTCTTTCAGGAAAACGCGATCGCCATGGGGAGGCTGACAATCGACGAGGCGGTCGAAAAAAAGGCGGACAAACTCGTCCTGGCCTGTCCGGCCTGTTACGCAAAGGTGAACGAGGCGATGGAAGGCCATGATAAGAAGATTGCGATAGTCGATATCATGGAACTGCTTTCCGGGTTTCTCGAAAAGGATTGATTATGGGCCATTTTGTCATACGCTGCAGAAAGTGCGGGAAAGTGCTGGAGAACGTTTACTGCGCCTACTGCGAGCATTGCAGAAACTCGCTCCTCGTAACAGAATACAGGGAAAAGGCCTTCACCTTCAGCAGGGGCAGCGACATATGGGGGTACAACTGGCTGCCTGTCCATACCCCTGCGTTTCATCAACCCGGTCCGCTTGTCTACCGGTCAAAAGGCCTCGGAGAGTACCTGGGGCTCGAAAACCTTCACATCGTCTTCAACGGCTACTGGCCTGAGATGGACGCGTCTCTTCAGACCTGCACCTTCAAGGAGTTTGAGGCAGCGGTCGTGCTCCAAAACGCGATCGAAAACGATATGAAGGGGCTCATCGTTGCATCTGCGGGAAATACTGCGAGGGCGTTTTCGCATCTCTCGGTTGTGACCGGATTCCCGGTCATTATCGTGGTGCCGACGATGTGCCTGACGGATATGTGGTATCTCGAAAATTCGATGTCGGTCCCGACCCTCGCTGTCGGCGACGGAGATTATTCCGATGCGATCGATGTTGCCAGGAGGATATCAGAGACCCTGGAATTTCCTTTTGAAGGAGGGGTGAAGAACATCGCGAAAAGGGACGGCCTCGGCGCTGTAATGCTCAAGGCGGTCTCTGAGATGGGGAGGCTCCCTGACCACTACTTCCAGGCTGTGGGAAGCGGCACAGGAGCGATCGGGGTGTGGGAGATGTCCGAGAGGTTTCTCCGTGACGGCAGATTCGGGGCCAGCCATCCGAGGCTGCACCTGGCGCAGAATTTCCCGTTCGGCCCGATGGTAAAGGCATGGTGGAAGGACAGCCGCGAACTGTTTCCTGAAGACCTGCGGCCTGAACTGATCGGCGAGATCACCACACGGGTGCTTTCCACACGATATCCCGCGTATTCCATCACAGGCGGGGTATACGACGCGCTGAAGGCGACGAACGGGATGATGTACGGGATAAAGAACGAAGACGTATTCAGCGGAATGGACCTCTTCGAAATGACCGAGGGGATCGATATCGTCCCTGCGGCGGGTGTCGCGGTGGCCGCCCTGAGAGAGGCAGTCAATATAAGGGCTGTCAGGAGCGTCGATTCCATCCTGTTGAATATCACCGGCGGCGGGGAAAAAAGGCTTGGCAGGGAGAAGAGGCTCTATAATGTCGAGCCCCGTTTTATTTCGAAAAAGATAACAACAAAGGAGATAGAGGAACTGCTATGCGATACCCTGAAGAAGAACTGATCGGGATACTCAAAAAAGCGGGCATCGGCATGACCACCTCACTCCCCTGCGAAAAGATCAAATATCTACTAGAGAAAATAGAGAGCGAATTCATGCACCTGCCGCTCACCAGGGAGGAAGAAGGGGTCGGCATCTGCGCCGGAGCTGCGCTCGCAGGAAAACGGCCCGCGATGTTTGTACAGAGTTCAGGCATCGGGAACATGATTAACGCCCTGCTCTCCCTCACCGGATTCTATAAACTTCCCCTCGCAATCTTTGTCAGCCAGCGGGGAGTATACAAGGAAAAGATCGAGGCACAGGTGCCGATGGGCAGACGCCTGCCGCATATTCTAAAAGGGGCAGGGATAGCATGCTCGGCGATCAGCAGCAGGGATGATTTCAGAATCATAGAGAAAAAACTCAGGGATGTTTACTCGAAAAACAGGATCCATGTTTTCCTCCTCAGTCCCGCCATATGGACAGACTCGTGCAGCAGGGAGACCTCCGCGCCGATGCAGTGTCCCCGCGTTGGAAGCGTATCAGTAAAAAGGAAGAAAAAGTTTTTGCCGAAACTGACGCGATTCGAGATTCTCGAGACAGTAGCACCCCATCTCACTGATAAGGTGGTCGTCTGCAATCTCGGGTTTCCTTCAAAGGAACTCTTTTTCATAAGGCACCAGCCGTCACATTTCTACATGCTCGGAAGCATGGGCATGACCACGCCCATTGGCCTCGGCATCAGCCTTGCGACAGAGAAGGAGGTGGTGGTGATCGACGGAGACGGAAGTCTGCTGATGAATCCGGGGACTCTTGCCACAGCCGCGCATTTCTCGCCTGAAAACCTGACGATCATCGCCATAGACAACAGCGCGTATGGTTCCACCGGCAGTCAGCCGACGCTGACCGCGTCCTGTGTCGATCTCCCGCTTGTTGCCGAGGGCTTCGGCATAAGAAACATCGGACAGGCGGCGAACAGAAAAGAGCTGGCAGATCTATTGAAAGACAGTCAAAAAGGATTGCGGTTCCTGCATGTTCCTGCTGTCCCGGGCAACAGGGATGTGCCGAACATCCCGCTCCATCACCTTGAGGTAAAAAGACAAGTGCAGGAATTTCTGGGAGCGCAGATCTCTACACGCCCATAACCATAGCAAAAAGCATGTACTGATTAAATGTAAAAGTCAGGCGTTAAATGTTCGCACTTCGTCTGAAAAAGGTTCACGCTGGAATAAATCTAAGTTTCACCTCCTACCTAACGTGTTTCAAATAAGTGCAACTGCAATGATTGCCGATAGAAGTATGAATAATGCATAAACTGAGCGAGGAAGCATAATAGTCGTCACTATTTGCACCAAAACAAGCAACTTTTTTAAGGAACTATATTCACTACGCAATCTCCACCGCCAAAGGTCTGGCCTTTGTCCGTAATCGCCTCTACATCGACGATCGCCATCTTATTTGAAAGTGAGACAGGCACCGCATTCATTACTGTCAGATTAAACGGCGTCACTATCCCCGGAGTTGTAGTAGTGTCACAGATGGCAGGAGGCACCTCCTTCGGCGTGCCCAATGAACGATTATACGGCCCGAATATCCCAAGTCCGCTCAGGGTGCCATTGGAATTGCCGACTACACTCATAATGAAACGGTCTACTCTCACCGAGCTGTGACAGTCCCGGTTGTACAAATTTACTTTTACTGTCAACGACTGATTCACTTTTACCGATGCGGGACATGCAAGTTCTAATGCTATCTGATTAATTGGCGGTGCTATAGCCGTAATCATGGTACCTCTGAAAGCAGTTGCGGCTGAAAATGAAGGAGGGTCTGATTCAGGAAACAATCCACCTGTCACTACGCCCTTACTTGGAAGGCTGGATGCGTAGTATTTAGCTATAGTATTAATAAGACTGATTTCTGCCTGATTCACAAAAGTATCAGAGACAATAATAAATGCCCCATAAAAGTTCTTTTGTGCGCTGGCATACGACGGTACACGCGGCCCATAGACGTTTATGATATCTGATATAGCTATCTCAACGATGTCTGTGCTTGGGACAGTAGAGAGCAACGGCGGCAAAGAAAACTTGTCTTTCAGGAAATAATGTGTACGAACTTCTTCCTCAGGTAGGAGACCCATAAGATATAACTCAAGGTCAGCGTAGCTGTGATGAAAATAGGAATTGGAATCGAAATTATCGCGGTTTGTAACCAAGAAATTCCCTGATGGGTCTTTCTTTAAAAAATAGCCGCCCCTCATTTGGCCGATAATATCAGAAGTACCCCAATGTATTCCTCCCCCTCCCGGAGGAGTTGCAATGTCAAGATTAGCGTTATTTAGATAAATGCCAAAACCATGGCCAAATTCATGAAGAAACTCCCTCGCAATGACATCATTATTCTGATATATATCATTCCTAAGTCTTCCGGAACTGCCCCATAATGGTGAATTGTCATATAAGAGCATATTTATCCCTTTTATGTTATTTTGAACAGCACCACCACTAGGTATTCCATAGGCAGTGATTTTCCCTGCAGTAAAAAAAGTGAGAAAATCAAAAGAATCAGGAAATACTTTGAAAAATTCTTTTGCAACAAGAGGGGTATCACCTAATCCTTTAAAATTGTCAAATTTTATATTCACAGCATGATCTGTATAGACAATCGAACCGGACGCCCACCCCGATACGGCCTTATTCGATCTCTTGAGAATTCCAACCTCTAACGCCGGATCTATTGGATTGGTGAAAGAGATAAAGTTGCCGCTATTATCATTAGCTTCAATCCACAACTTCAAGTAGTCAACCTGCTCATTATATAGTCTTAATTTTGAAATATTCATATTAAGGCTAATTTGTGTCGTCCAAATATTATCACCGCCAATCTTATCCCCATGTGTGCCGTCATCATACATGAGCTCACTGACAACGTAATTCTGAGTGTCACCAAACCATCCACTAAAATATTTAACGTAGAGTTTAAAATTGCTGCCGCCAATCACCTCCGCTTCTACTGTTACTGTTGCTCCCGGTAATTGATCTTGGAACACGGCAAACGGCGTAATTTTCGCTGTTTTCAATTCTGGCGCCTGGGTAGCTGCTTCAAGTTCAGATAAAAAAAGAGGGGTGACAGTTAGAAGCGATAACAATATCCCGAACGAGAAAGCCTTAGAAAAACGTTTCATTGCAACCCGTCCTATTTGCCTTGTTATTTCTATTAGTCATAAAAATGCAAATAAATACTGTAACTGTCATCGCTTTCGTCGTCATTAATCTTTGCCCCCATTGATAAAGGTAGTTTTTCCTCATTTTCCGCAGATCACCACTTGGCAAATCTACCCCTTCCGGAGAGTCAAAGCAATTTGCATGCCTGTTTATAGCGTCAGGGAATAACAATAACATCTTGATTTGCAAAGATATTCAAAATAATGCCGTTTATGTTTTGATAGAACCGATGGGATTTCACCATTGACAAAGTGAAAACACGCAATAAAGTGCAAAAATCAGCTTCGCCAACTTAGGACAATAACTTCGTTTTTAATCAGGCTGGAAGCGTTTATTCTCGTAAGAAACCTTGCTCATCTTGTTGTATCTCATCAGTTTCTGTTTCAAGGGGCAGCAAACATGCTCAGCTACACAGACCCCTCATTGCGATAATGCCCTCGTTTTACATTGCTTCATCAAACTCGGTTCTGTATTTTGCAGTGCCTCCAATCTTATTCATTATTGAAGTATCAAGCCACAGAATCATAAAGACATCATCCGGTATCCCTTCCCATTGGCTTTTTATTCCGAATCGTGTCGCAGGCTCAAAGCCGAATCTCGGATAGTATTCAGGAT